>NZ_QYZY01000100.1:0-22650 GCF_003838035.1 Desulfonatronospira sp. MSAO_Bac3
AAGCTGGTTGCGGGGAAGCGTGATTGCAGGCTCAAAACTTTTTCTCTCTCAAAGGACTTGAGGAACAGCAGAAAAACCTTTAAGCCGTGATGGTTACAGGGCAGCAGGTATTTTCAGGTATATATTTCAGGGTTGAAAGCCTGAGCCTGATGCCGGGATATTTCTGGAGATTAGTACTAACGCGGACTTTGCCCGCAACCCAATAAAGAAAAGAGCTTTTTTGACAGGATTAACAGGATTAAGAGATTGATTAAGAGAAAAACATTTTAGTCCTGGCCGGGAGCCAGGCCAAAAGGTAATCACTCCAGCACTCACTTTTTTTCCGGCACTCATGAATGCCAGAAGAAAGTGAGTGCTGGATGGCTAATGCAATCTGCGGCTTCCGGCCGCAGATTGCATTAGCCTGTCAATCCTGTTAATCCTGTCTAAGTTTCTTGTTTTTTATGACAGGGTTTCAGGAGTAAGTCTAAAGGAGATGAACCAGTGTATATAGTGACCGGAGGGGCCGGATTCATCGGCAGCGGATTTGTCTGGAAGCTGAACAGCATGGGGATTGAGGATGTTCTCATAGTGGATCGTCTGGGCCATAAAGAGAAATGGAAGAACCTGGTCAATCTGAGGTTTCAGGATTTTGAACACAAGGACTGCTTTCTGGACAGGCTGGAAAAAGGCGATTACGGAAGGGTGGAAGCCATAATCCACATGGGGGCCTGTTCTTCCACCACGGAAAGTGACGCTGATTATCTCATGTACAACAATTTCAGTTATTCTCAGAGACTGGCCAGGTACTGCATAAGCAGCGGCTCCAGGTTTATATATGCCAGCAGTGCTGCAACCTACGGGGACGGCAGCCGTGGATTCAGCGATGACCCGGAAATCATGCCGGATCTGCAGCCCCTGAACATGTACGGCTACTCCAAGCAGCTTTTTGATCTTTGGATGCATGCCCAGGGGTGGCTGGACAGGGCTGTAGGGCTCAAGTTCTTCAATGTTTACGGTCCCAACGAGTATCATAAGGAAGACATGCAGAGCGTGGTGCGCAAGGCATATTTCCAGGTGAAACAAACCGGGAGGGTGCGGCTTTTCAAATCCTATCATCCTGACTATGAGCACGGAGAGCAGAAAAGAGACTTTATTTATCTCAAGGACTGCCTGGAGGCCATGAGCTGTCTTCTGGAACACCAGGAAGTAAACGGGGTTTTCAACCTGGGTTCCGGGCGGGCCGAGTCCTGGAACGACCTGGCCGGTGCCGTGTTCAAAGCCCTGGGCCGGGAAACGGATATCGAATACATAGACATGCCCGAGGAAATACGTCCCAGATACCAGTATTTTACCCGGGCCCAGATGCACAGGCTGGAGGCCACCGGATGCCCGGTACGTTTTTCTTCCCTGGAAGAGGGGGTGCATGATTATATTCTAAATCACCTGGAACACGATGATCCCTATCTTTCACTGCGACCTTTTCAACGCCAATAAAAGCGACCCGGAATTTATGTTCAAAAAAATACTGCATCCCGTGGATTTGAACGAATCCCTTACTGAAATAAAGATAAGGGCTTCGTTTTTGTACAAGATGAAGGCCGAGGATATGGTGTTCTTTCATGTGCTCAACCCTGGACTGGGTGGCCACAAGCATGCCGAGTCCAGGCTCAGGCATTTTCAGAGCGCTCTGGATGAAGTTGGGATAAACGTACACTATAAAGTGGAAGAAGGACATGTGGCCTCAGAGATCACCAGGGAGGCCAGGGAGCAGGGCGCTGACCTTATTTATATTCCGGCAAGGGGCAGAAATTTTCTCATGAGCTCACTTCTGGGAAGCACCACCCAGGATGTGGTCCGCCTGGCGGACAGCCCGGTCTGGGTGCACAAGAAAAGACCTGATTTGCGGCATGAGGAGCAAATGCACCGGATCGTATTTGCAACGGATTTTCAGCAGGCAGCAGAAAAATGCTGTCAACCGGTGTTCTTTCTCGGGGAGCTGGTGCCGGAACTTGTAGTCCTGCATGTGGGGGAGAGAGCGGCTGATCCGTATTCGGAACAGCTTAGGCGGGAGCATGTCAATGTAAAGCTGGAAGAGCTAAAAGAGCAGTACTCGGGATATTACCGGAAGGTAAGGCAGATATCCAGGATCGGCTCTCCTGCCAGCCACATACTGGATGTGGTGGATGAAATCCAGGCAGACGCAGTGATCCTGGGAAGACTTAATGAGCCTTTTCCCCTGCATGTAATGGGCTCCACCTGCGCCAGAGTCGTTTCCCGGGTCAATAGTTCGGTTCTGTTGATTCCATAATGGCCAGGCTTTTCCTGCGACGTTTTTTTGGAACGGATGATTTCCAAAAAAGAGGCAAAACCTGATAAAAGCCAGCTGCAGCTGGTGCAAACCACAATTTCAGCCGGGTCTCAATATGTTCAAGGATACGGTTTTTGTTGCATCGTTAATCATTGTAGCCGGTTTTGTGCTGCTGGGAATATTTGACCAGGAACTTCTGGACAGCATTTCCACAACCATTCACGGCGGCATTATAGCCAGTTTCGGCTGGGCCTACCTCCTGGTGACCTTCTTTTTTCTGGTTTTCTGTATTGTCCTGGCCTTGAGCAAGTACGGCAATATCAAGCTGGGCAAGGACGAGGACAGGCCGGAGTATACTTATTTCGGGTGGTTCAGCATGCTCTTTGCCGCCGGCATGGGCATCGGGCTTATTTTCTGGGGGGTGGCTGAACCTTTGAGCCACTATATGCAGCCCCCGGAACATATAGAAAAGGAAAGCGGCCAGGCGGCCACCTTTGCCATGCGCTACAGCTTTTTTCACTGGGGCCTGCATCCGTGGGCGGTATACATCATCATGAGCATGAGCATTGCCTATTTTTCCTTTCGCAGGGATATGCCTCCGCTTATCAGTTCATGTTTTTACCCCTTGCTCGGGGACAGAATTTACGGGCTGCCGGGAAAGCTGATAGATATCCTGGCTGTTTTCGCCACCATATTCGGCATAGCCACTTCCCTGGGCCTGGGGGCGCTACAGATCAACAGCGGCCTGGAACATATCTATGGTCTTCCAGCCACAGACACCAGCACCCTGCTCATTATTCTTGTCACCACCATGCTGTTTATGATTTCCGCTACCGTGGGGCTGGACAAGGGGATTCAGACCCTGAGCAAGTCCAATATGTTTCTGGCTTTTCTGCTGGTGGTGTTTATGCTGGTTTTCGGACCCACTGCGTATATAATGACTGTTTTTACCGATACCATGGGCGGCTACTTAAGCGACGTCCTGGAGATGAGCCTCACCGTGAACCCGTTTCTGGGACATGAGTGGTACAAGGACTGGACCATATTCTACTGGGCCTGGTGGATAGCCTGGTCTCCTTTTGTGGGCATATTCGTGGCCCGTATTTCCCGTGGCCGGACCATCAGGGAGTTTATCAGCGGTGCCCTGCTGGTGCCCACCCTGCTCACCTTTATCTGGTTCGCCGTATTCGGCGGGTCCTCGCTTTACCTGGAACTGGAGGCAGGGGCCGCAGTAGGGGGGGCAGTCCTGGAGGACGTATCCACCGGGCTTTTTGCTGTGTTCGACCATTATCCAGGCTCGATAATCCTGTCCAATGCAGCTATTTTGCTCCTGGTTGTCTTTTTCGTAACATCAGCTGACTCAGCCACTTTTGTGCTGGGCATAATGACTTCCAGGGGATCGCTTAATCCCAGCCTGGGCAAAAAAATCGTCTGGGGGGTGACCCAGTCGTCAGTGGCGGCCATACTCCTGGTTTCAGGCGGTCTGGTGGCCCTGCAGCAGATGGCCATTACCGCTGCCCTGCCTTTCAGCTTTGTGCTTCTGCTTATGTGCTACAACCTTTGGAGAGGTCTGTCCGCAGAGGCAAAAGAAGGGCTCAACAGTCGTTTTTCCAGGAGATGACACGGGGGCAGGGGTGGGAGCTTTGAAAACGGTTTCCGCTTGCCCGAAAATGCATTTTTCATATGGGGTGCCTGTATGGATTTTTTTGCCACCTGGATGCTGGTGGGGCTGATAAGCGCAATAATCGCCGCACGCAAAGGACACAGCGGATGCGGATGGTTTGGACTGGGAATACTTCTGGGTCCATTTGGACTTATCATGGCCCTGCTGGCTCCAAAAAATCCGGATAATGTCCGCAAAATCGCCCATGCAGGGCATAAATGGAAAAAATGCCCTTACTGTGCAGAAAAAATCAGGGCCGAAGCCCGGAAATGCAGGTACTGCGGGGAAGCTTTCGGCAGCGGGGAGGGAGAGAAAATCGTTTCTGCTGCTTACGCAGGTACAGGGCTGGAAAAGATGCTGGAAGAGATCAGGTATAGACTTCTGGACACCAATCTCGGGGCATTTATTGTGTACTTTATAATTGCCGCAATTATCGTGTTCTACATATTCGGTTCAGGAAAAGAATAACCAGTTAACTCCCGGAGAAAAGAATGAAAATGATTTTGGCTGCCGCTCTGGTGCTGGCCCTGCTTTGTCCCCCGGGCCTGCGGGCGCAAGAGGTGAGCCTGGAGGACTATCTTTTGCAGTACGATTACGGTGATCGCTGGGACATGAAGATAGAGAGCCAACAGCTGGTGCGCATGCTTCAGGAAGAGAGGGTACAGTTTGTGGATATCAGGTTTGAAGAGGAGCATGCTGCCTGGCAGATGGGATTCGGCAAGCACATTCCCCTTCCGGATCTGCCGGAGAACCTGCACCGGCTGGACAGGGACAGGCTGGTGGTAACAGCCTGCCCGCACAGGGACAGAGCCATTATTGCCATGACCTACCTCAAAACAAAAGGCTTCCAGGTCAAGTACCTGACCGACGGCATGCTGGGCCTGGCCGAGTACCTGCGCGGAGACATGGCCCTGGAACTTACTGATCCATGAAAAGGGTGCGCAAGAAGTAAGTACTGAAGCAGCCAGGTTTTGGCAGTTCATGACAAAAATACCGGCGTATTTGCGTCAGGATTTTTCAGAGTCGGGCGTAAGGCTTTTCAGCAGCCTGCGGGCGTTTTTATGCCCGGGTTCAATAGCCAGGGCCTTCTCCGCCAGCCTTGCGGCCTCGCCGTTTTGTTTCAGGGCTGCATGCGTGGTGGCGATGTTGTAGGGCACGCTGGCATATCTGGTGAGCAGGTCGGGATTTAAGTCCACTGCCTTTTGGAAATGGGCCAGGGCGTTATAGTATTGCTTCCCCTGTGCATAAGCCAGCCCGATGTTGTAATAAAGCCCTTCATCACCAGGAGCTATTTGCAGTGCCTGCTGGTAGTATTCGATGGCCCTGGAAAGCTTGCCCTGCTGCCTCAGGTTGATCCCGATTTCGTTGAATATCCACAGGTCATCCCGGTTTAAATCTTTTCCTTTGTATTCGATGGCCTTTTCCAGGTATCTGGTGCTGAGTTCAGGTCTTATGTTCTGTATTTTTCGGGCTATCCTGGCCATGGTGGAGCTTATTATGTCCCTGGCCTGCTTCTGAACCTGTCTTATGGCCTGGTTGAAACTCTGAACTGCGTTTTCTTCGTCATCAAGATGTAAATAGGTACTGCCCAGTTCTATCTTGCGATCGTAGTTGAGCGGGGAAATTTTATCCAGTTTTTTCAGATATTCCAGCTTTTTCTCCAGATCCGCCATGGCATCGTAGAGGTTGACCAGCCTTTTTAACGGCTCCAGATACATTTTGCTTTCCCGGGATGCCCTTACATAGTAGCTTTCGGCCAGCTCAAAATCGTTCTGTGCCTTAGCTATGTCCCCCTTGAGAATAAACCCGGCCGCGCTGTCCGGCTTTTCCTTCAGGATGTCTTCCACTACTTTTCCGGCCTGGTCCAGGTCATTGGTGAGGATCAGGGCCTTGGCCTGATTGAATTTTTGGGACAGAGCATCATTGGGCTTGAAAGTAAGGCTTATCTTTTGAATGATGGAGTGTATGGACACCGGCTTTACGATGACGTTGTCTGCACCCATTTCATACATCTGCGCTACATTGTCACTGTCAGTCTCGGCTGTAAGAGTAATAAACCTGCACTCATCTCCAAAGCTGGACTTTAAGTCTCTTAACCTGAAAATATTTTTGTTGCCCTCAATAATGTTTTCGATCAAAAAAATTATGTTGGCGTATGTACCTGAGTTTAAAAGAGCCCTGGCGTCTGAAGATACACTATCAATATATCTTCTGTAGATCAGGGCGCTGGTGTCTACGTCCAGGTATCTAAACGAGGCCACCATGGTCTTGTAAAAAAGCACATCATCGGTGACGGTAAATATGCATCCGTTCCTGGCGGAGATAAACTCCCTGAAGGTTTCATTGTATTTTTTGTCTGCTTGTTTATTCACCATCTTGACCTCGGTTCACCATTTGTATGCATGGCAGAATCCTTTGTTGCGGTCCGGCTTGCCACCTTTTTTTGTTCTTTTCCTGTTGATTTCCGGACGCGCCTGAAAGAATTCAGATGGGACTGCTGTGACAATATATATAGCCTACACCAAAGCAGGACACAAGCGGATTTTTAACATACGCCCCATAGATGTTTTTTATAGGCGAGTTATTCATGCTGCACCTGCAAAAAGTCGGGAAATGAATATGTTAGGCATCAACCACGCGTCCTGCCACGCGCTTCGCGTGGTTCGCGTGACAAAAATGACTTTTTGCAGTCACATCATTCATGGTTGTTTCGCCAGTACTCAGGCTGTTGCCCCCTGGTTCTGCAAGAATCCCGGATTTTTTCAGGCAAGGCCCGGATGGGTCTAATGCCGGCGTCATCCAGATCCGCCCAGGGTTCTCTGGGTGTTTCAGTGCGCTTGCCGCGTCTGTGGGCGCATTTTTCATCTTCCAGGGCCCGCAACAGGCCGGCTGTCATGGCCACCACCACCAGAGAAAAGGGCAGGGCTCCCATTATCACCGCGGACTGAAGCACTTCCAGCCCGCCTGCCGCCAGAAGTATTGCAGTCAAAAGGGCCAGGACCACGGCCCAGAAGACCCTGTGGATGCGCGGAGGCTCGGGGTCCCCGCCGGAAAGTATGGTATTGACCACCAGGGTGCCGGCATTGGCAGAAGTGATTAAAAAGGTGGCGATGAGCAGAAGCATTCCAATAGAGGCTGCAATTCCTACAAGTCCCAGGTCCAGCCCCTGCAGCATGGCGAAAAGGGCCACGGCCACGTCCTCCTCGACAGCATCGATTATGCCCCCGGAGCCGAAAAGTTCCTGGTACAGGGCTGAGCCACCGAACAGCCCCATCCAGACCATGGTCACCACGGTGGGCACCAGAAGCACACCCATGATAAATTCGCTGAAGGTCCTGCCCCTGGAGATGCGCGCGATAAACATGCCCACAAAAGGCGCCCAGGCCAGCCACCATCCCCAGTAGAAAACCGTCCATTCCGCCTGCCAGCCGTCCTCCAGGGCTGCATGGGTATACAGGTTCATCACCAGCAGATTTTGAGCATAATAGCCGGCCGCCTCCACGGTCATGGCTATGAGGTGATTGGTGGGTCCCCAGAGCATGAGAAAAGCCATGGCCGCTACCGAAAGCCCGAGGTTCAGCTCAGACATCCAGCGCACTCCGCGGTTCAGCCCGGAAACCACTGTGACGGCGGCAATGCCCATGATGCAGGCGGTGATCACCAGCTGCAGAAAAAGAGTAGCCTCCAGGTCGAATACAGCCCCGAGTCCTGAATTGAGCTGCTGCACCCCCAGACCCAGTGTGGTAACTATGCCGAAAACCGTGCCGAATACAGCCAGGGTATCCACAACGTCCCCGGATACCCCCCTGATCCTTTCTCCAAGGATAGGGTAAAGTGCTGAGCGGATGGTCAAGGGCAGGTCACGGCGAAAGGAAAAGTAGGCCAGGACCAGACCCACAAAAGCAAAAATCGCCCAGCCGTTCAGGCCCCAGTGAAAAAAAGTCAGCCTGAGTGCGGCTATGGCGGCTTCCGGGGTGCCGCCTTCTTCAACAAAGGGATTGTCGTGAAACTGCAAAACAGGCTGGGCCACCGACCAGAAGATTATGCCCACGCCCATTCCGGCTGCAAAAAGCATGGCCACCCAGGAGACAAAGGAAAACTCCGGCCTTTCGTCATCGTGGCCCAGACGGACGTCCTTGTAGTGTCCGATGCCCAGCCAGACCATAAAAAAAAGCAGAAAGGCCACCAGGATCACATAATACCATTCCAGGAAGGGGTTGAGAAAATCCCTGGCTGCGCTCAGATTGTCCGACAAAATCTCCGTATAAAATGCTCCGTATACAAGGGCCGCCAGGATAATCGCAGTGGATATTACAGTCAGGCGGGCGTTCATGCCCTTGAAGATCCCGGATTCTTTCTGAAAAGCCATTTATTTGTCTCCTGAAGCCAGAATATTAAAACGAAAGCCAGTGCATAATGTGGTGACATTCAGTGGCGGGACTGTCCCCATGGCCTGGTGCAAGTAATCACCACAGAGGAACCCCCTGAATGGCTACAAAATATGCTGGTATTCATTAAAAGCTTGAAAACACATGTCAATCAGTGAAAGCATTGTTCAGCATTTTTTTTAATCACCCCAGGTTTTCCTGGATGAGTTCAGCCAGCCTCTGGGCCGGCTCGGAAGGCCTTCCCGGACTGCGGTGCAGTGCGATTTCCACTGCAGGCAGGACGGGCAGCCCGGCCGGGCCTTCCGGTTCGATTTCGCGCAGTTCGCCGCGCAGCATGGAACGGGTGACAACTGTTACGGCCAGGCCGGCTGAAACAGCGCTTCGAAGGCCCTCCAGAGAACGGCTGGTATAGGCGATGCGCCACTCGCGTCCAGCCCCGGCCAGGGCCTCAAGGGTCATTTCCCTGAATACACAGAATCCTTCCGGGAAAAGGGCCAGGGGAAGCACTTCCTGGTGCTCGGTGGCGGTATGTACCGCCGCGGCCCAGACCAGCTGCTCCGAGCGCAGCACATGTCCGCCCGGACTTTTGGGCTGTCTGGTCACCAGGGCCAGGTCGATATTTCCTCCCCGGATCTCCTGCATAAGTTCCACCGAGAGTTCGCAGCGTACATCCAGAGTGACCCCGGGGTAGAGTTCAGCGAAACGGGCCAGGATGTCCGGCAGATAAAAGGCGTAATCATCCGGGATGCCCAGGCGGACAGCTCCGGCCACCCCCGGAATTTTAAGTGCCTGCCAGGCCTGTTCGTTCAGGTGAAGCATGCGGCGGGCATAGTCCAGCAGGACCTCTCCAGCCGGGGTCAGGGCAATTTGCCCTGGTCTGCGGTTTAAAAGTCTTTTGCCCACATCATCTTCCAGCCTTTTCATCTGCATGCTGATGCTGGACTGGGTGCGGTTCAGCCTGCGGGCCGCCTCGGTAAATCCCCCGCAATCCACTATGGTTGCAAAAGTTATGGCCAGATTCAGGTCCAGTACGGGTCTTGGGATGTTCATCAAAATAATTGATCCTTAGTTCAAAACTATTAATTTGCTTGATGCTTATAACCAGCTTACCAGGAAAAGGCAACCAGTTGTTTAATGGATGTTACTAACTTTAATGACAGTAAATTTGCCATGGAGATAGAGCATGAGTGTAATAGCAGGACAAACCGGACACAGGATTGAAATATCGCAGTTAAAAGGGACTTTACTGGGCAGTATGGCGGTTCTCATGTGGGGTTTTCTGCCCCTGCTGCGCCTCATGGCGGGAGAGGTTCCCCCTTTGCAGCTGACCTTTATGTCTCTTTTTACAGCCGCCCTGGCCGTCTTAACCTGGGGCAAAACCCGCAGGAAAATATATGGAAAGCCATGGCATGACCATGGACAAAGAGATGTTTTTCTGGCTGCCGGATTTCTGCTGGGGGCGGTGGTATTCTATTTTGCAGCTCTGATGCAGGCCCCGGCTGCCGAGGTGGCTCTGATTACATATCTGTGGCCCCTGGGCCTGGCGGCTGCTATCTGCATCAGTGCCGGAAGAAGGCCAGGGCTTAACATGTGGACAGGTCTTCTGCTGTCTTTTTCTGGTGCGGCCCTGGCTCTGTTAAGCGGAAACGAGGGACAGGGCGGAAGCACCATGGACCCGGGTAGGGCGGCCGGTTATGCCCTGGGTCTGGCCAGCGGGGCATGCTGGCTTGGATATTCCCTTATGCTGGGCAGGCTTCCGACTAATGCCGGGCTGCATGCAGGCATTTTCGCATGGGCCGGGATTGCTGCTGCTTTATTGCATTTGCTGCTGGAACACACGGTTCTGGATCTGTCTTTTGCAGTCCTTCTGACCACCGCATGTATAGGCATAGGGCCTTATGGACTTGCTTTCATGGCCTGGGGTCAGGGCCTTAGATACGGCCATGCAGGTTTATTAAGCGCCCTTTGCTATACAGTGCCGGTGGTGGCCACCACTCTGCTTATCCTGGCCGGGATGGAGGCCTGGAGAATGGAACTGGCCCTGGCCGCCCTGGCCGTGACCTGCGGGGCGTGGCTGGCCGGCAGGGACAGGAATAAAACCCTGGCTGAAGCATGATGATTCTAAGAAATATATCTGCTATGTCTTACCGTATACCGGAAACATTACCGCAATATAAAAATGATATTTCCTTCTTTTTAAGGCAGAATTAAAGATTTTGAACAGCGTAACAGTTTATCTATTTGCATGTGGCATGGGGACTGCTTAGCAGGATAGCTGGCAAAAAAACTGATTAATTTACATTTCCAAGGGCAGTTGCTCGCCTGTTTCATTATCTGCACAGAAGTTCTTACCATATTTAACAACTAATTAATCCCTTTACACCAATTCAATGCTGTATATAGGTTTAATAGTGTACACCAGTCAGTTTGTAGTAATTTATTGCCAGGCAAGATTTAATTATTCAGTCGTAGAAAAATTTTTGTGTAGTAAGCACAAAATAATGTTCAAGTGAGGTGATGGATTATGTTTCTGGATAAGATATGGGGTAAAAAAACAGAACAGACCGTTGAAGATCTGCCTCTATCCACCAGGAGTCTTTGCCCGGAGTGCCGTGAAACAATAGAGGCCCAGCTGGTGGAGGAGAATGGACAGGTTTTGATGTATAAAACCTGCCCGGAACATGGGGAGTTCAGAGAGATCATAAGTGCAGACAGGGATTTTTTTATGAAAATGCGCCGCACCCATTATGAAAGACCGGCAGGACTGGACAGGCCTCAAACAAAGGTGGAACAGGGATGTCCCCACGATTGCGGGATATGCCCCAGTCATCGGTCTTTTCCTTCCATGGTCAACATTGATCTGACCAACCGGTGCAACCTGAATTGCCCCATTTGTTTTGCCAATTCCAATGCCATGGGCCGAGTATACGAGCTGGACTGGGAGCAGATCAACCATGTAATTGACTCCGTGGCAGCTCTGGGTCCCTACCCTGTGATCTGCGTGCAGTTCGCTGGTGGCGAGCCTACTATACATCCCCATTTTCTGGATGCAGTATGTCTGGCAAAGTCCCGGGAGTTTGCCCAGGTCCAGGCAGCCAGCAATGGCGTGCTGTTCGCCGGTAATTATGGTTTTGCAGAAAAGGCTGCCGAAGCTGGTCTGGATGTTGTGTACCTGCAGTTCGACGGCATGAGCGATGATATATACCGCGACACAAGAGGCCGGCCTATGTTTGAGACCAAGATGCAGGCCATAGACAACCTGGGGCGGGCCGGAATCCGGGTGGCCCTGGTCCCCACCATCGTCAAAGGCTTTAATGATCATCAGGTGGGAGACATACTGCGCTTTGCCGTAAGAAACCCGGAGGTTGTAACCGCCATAAGCTGGCAGCCAGTGTCTTTTACCGGCCGCATAGACGAATCCAGACGCCAGGAGATGCGCTTCACCACTGCTGATCTGGCCAGGGAACTGCAGGAACAGACTGGATTACTGGATATGCACCGTGACTGGTATCCTTTTTCCATTGTCTCTCCGCTGTCCAGATTCCTGGAAGCGGTGACCGGCGAAAAAAAGGCACATACAAACTGTCATCCCCATTGCGGATGTGTAACCTATCTGGTTGTGGACAAACAGACCGGCCAGGCTGTGCCCTTTCCAGCCTTTCTGGATGTTGAAGCCCTTGCGGCCAGCCTGAACAAAAAGGCCGGGCGGCTGGAGCATTATCCCTGGTTGAAAAATGCCCTGTCTCTACAGTTCAAGGGCGAACTCAAGAAACATTTCCGCCGGGAAAACGCCCCTGAGGGCTGGGATCATGAGACGCTGATGCAGTTTGTAGACAGCCTGATTCATCTGGGAGAAGGGCACAAGGTTGACAAAAAGGTTCAGAAAGAGGCCATTCAGGGCCGCCGTTTCGAGATTATCATGTCTGCGGCCATGCATTTCCAGGATCTGTACAACTATGAACTGGACCGGGTCCAGTACTGCGCTGTGCATTATGCCGATCCTGAAGGCCGCCTGTACCCCTTTTGCACCTGGAACAGCGGCCCCTGTCACCGTTACAGGGTAGAGGAAATGTATGCCAGGGCACTGAATAAAAACAGGCAGGCCGAGACGGAAACCGCAGCCTCCTGATCCGGGAATGTCCGGTACCGACATGTAAAAATGGCGGTGCCGGCTCACCCATCTGCTGATGAGAGTTGATGTTTTCAGGCATGAAGGAGGTAAATATGCGTATCCTTTTGATCAACACCCCCTTTCACAGTGCATACAAGAAGTTTACCCAGGAGTTTCCTCCCCTGGGCATAGCCTATATTGCCGGGATGCTGAGAAAGTCCGGCCATGATGTTCATCTGCTGGATCTGAACGCTTCTGATACAGGGGAGTATCCAGGATTCAGGCGTTTCGACCTGATTGGAATATCCGCGGATACACCAAGACATGACAAAGCCCTGGCCCTGGCTGCTCAGGCCAGAGAGCATCAGGTTCCTGTTGCTCTTGGAGGCCCGCATGTAAGTTTTTTGCCGGAAGAGAGCCTGAAATCCGGGTATGTGGACTACGTAGTCAGGGGAGAAGGTGAGTATCCCATGCTTTACCTGGCTGAATTTCTGGCAGGAGAACGCTCTCTGGAAGATGTGCCGGCTGTTTCTTATCTTTTGGAAGGCGAGGCGGTGCACAACCCGGATCAATGTATTGCAAAAGACATTGATTCTCTGCCCTTTCCGGCCAGGGATCTTTTGCCCATGGACAAATACAGGACCCACCTGAATAAAAAAAGGGCCACATCAATGATCAGCAGCAGGGGCTGTCCCTTCAACTGCTCCTTCTGCGCTTCCTCGCAGCTGTTCGGAGCCAGATGGCGGGCCAGGGAACCGGAAGCCATTGTCGATGAAATCGAGCATGTACAGCAAAGATACCAGGTTTCCAATATTTTGTTTGTTGACGACAATTTCACACTGGACCCCCAGAGGACCGTACGCATTAGCGAACTGATCTGTAAAAAGGATCTCAACATCCAGTGGCTTTGTTTTTCCAGGGTGAATACCATTGTGGAAAATGAAGACATGGTCCAGGGTATGGCTGAAAGTGGGGTCAGGATGATGTTTCTGGGCGTGGAAAGCCCTGACCCAAGGGTGCTTGAAAGCTACAACAAGAAAATCACTGCCGAGACCTCATTCAGGGCACTGGAGATATTGAAGAAATACAGTATAGACGCCCTGGCCAGTTTTATAATCGGCAACCTGAACGAGGACAGCAGGATGATCAAAAATACCATAAGGTTTGCAAACAAGCTCAATCCAAAGACCGCCCAGTTTTCCATTCTTACCCCCTATCCCGGTACCAGACTGTACAATGAGGTAAAAGACCGTATACTGACCTTTGACTGGTCCAGATACGACGGCATGCACGCTACAATCAAACCTGACCGGGTCAGGGCTGAGGAACTGGAGAGGCTGATAAAAAAGGCCTACGTGTCCTTTTATCTGCATCCCGGCAAGATTCTTGCTCATCCTGTAGCCGGAATGCGCAATCTGTTCATGGTGCCCAGGCTGCTGAAGGCTCAGAGTTCGTGAATCTGGAGCCTGGCCGGGTCCAGGTGCTGTCTGGCCAGGTGCAGTAAGTGTGTGTGGTGGGTGAAGAACAGAACCTGGGTCTGCTTAGACAGAAGGGCCAGTTCCTGCAGGGTCTGTGCGGATCTTTCATCGTCAAAGTGGACCAGAATGTCATCCACTATAAAGGGGAAAGGAGGATTGCTGTCCAGGTAATGCCTGATCCCGCCCAGGCGCAGGGCCAGAAAGAGCTGGTCCCTGGTGCCGTCGCTCATTTCTTCCACTCCAAGACCGGTGCCGTCCATGCGCAGGGCTTTAAGCACGGGCTCGCCGCGCTGATCGTAGTCCGCATAGATGCCGGTGAGGGAGCCAAGAGTGATTCTGTTCAAGGTTTTGCCGGCCATTTCCAGGACCGGCCCCTGGTTGGCCTGTCTGAATCGCTCCATCTCGGAGCCCAGGATGGTTTCGGCCAGGCGAAGCTGGATGTATTCCTGCACCTCCTGTTCAAGCTCGGATTTTTGCTCCTGGATCTGCTGACTAATATCCGCGGCCTTTGAGGTTCCGTCCAGGTCCTGCAGCTCCTTTTCCAGGGTGGCGTGTTCACTGATTATTTCCTCTCGCTTTTTTTCCAGCTCCTCTTTTTCCTCTGCAAGCTCTGTGGACAAAGCCTGCAGTTCCTGCATGTCCCGGGCGGAAGCGTCATTTATGAATTTCTCCAGGTCCTCGCCTCCGGCCAGTTCCTGCAGTTGCTCCTCCTGCTGTCTTAGCTCTGTGCGCAGTTCCTGCTTCATTGCGGCCTTTTCCTCCAGGGCGGGCAGTTCTTCGGGGTGCTCTGCCCCGGCTTCTCTGCAAAGCTGTTCCAGTTCCCTTTGCAGGGTCTGGATTCTGCCTTCTTCCTGGTCCAGTTTTGTGCGTATCTTACGTCGCTCCTGCTGCAGATGCTCCTGCCTGGACTGCTTTTTCTCTTCCTGGTCCAGTTCCAGGGCGAGCGCCTCCAGGATTTCCAGAGGGGAGGCCCTGCCGGGGTTTCGCTTAAGTTCCTGCACAAGGCCTTGAACCGCAGAGTCGAATTCCCGGACTTTTTGTTCCAGGCCGGCTTTTCTCTGCTGCAGGGAGCGCATTCTGCCGCAGGCAGCAAAGAGGTCCTGGCGCAGCTGGATCTCTTCCTGCACGGTCCGGATATCGCTGTCAGGGTCAAGGCTCAGGGACTCAAGAGCCCGGATCCAGTTTTGCCTCCAAGTATTCAGGTCTTCCTGGACTGCGCCGGCCTGCTCCCCGGCTTTTTGCAGCTTTTTTTCCGCGCTGCGGATTTCCTTGCGCAACAGATCAGCTGTAGCCAGATCATCCCTGGCCCGGTCCCGGTACTTATCAACAATACGGTTCAGGGTGGCAGGGTCATGTCCTTGGGCGGCGCTGTATCCGGCACTTTCCAGAGCCTTTGCGCCCTGGGTGCAAAGGCTCTGCAGTTCCTGCTCGTATTCTTCCAGGGCCTGCTGGTACTGCTGTTTTTCCTGGACCTGGCGGATAAGTTCCTGGGCCCTGTACAGCCAGGCCTGCATTTCCCGGGGGGACAGGGGCTCAATGCCTGTTTCACTCCAGAGGGCCTGCCATTCCCGGCAGGCCTGCTGGTAATCGGCCCCGGCCTTATCCAGGTCTTTGCTGGCCTGGTCAATCTTCTGGCTGCAGGCCTGGATTTCATCATGCAGGGCCTTGAGTCTGGCCAGGTGGTGTGCCCGGTCCAGCATCTGGTCCGTGGTCTGGTCCAGCTCTGATATGCTTTGTTCAAAGCTGGAGGCCAGGTCTTCTCCTCCGGCCTGGTGCAGGTATTCATGGATCTCTTCAGGGGACTGCGTGCCTTGCAGCCATGATTTTTTGATAAGACTCCAACCCTGGTCCCGGACCTTCCTCCGGGACTCCAGGTCCCGGGGCAATGGCAGGGCATGTTCTTTCTGCCTGCGCTCAAGTTCTGCCTGTCTGTCTGCCAGTTCCTGGTTCAGTTCCTGGTGTTTGTGGCGGGCGGATTCCAGTTGCTTTTCTTTTGCATCCAGAAGACTCTGCATGCGCTCCAGGCTTTCAGGCAGGGGCAGAGGCAGCCCGGGCAGGCTCCGGGAATCCAGGCTGGCAAGTCCCAGGGAGGATATACCGGCTTGGATCTGTAGCTGCAGGCTCTGTACTTTTTCCCCGGCCTTGCGGATCTTGTCCTGCAGGTCTTCTCCAGAGGTTAGTTTCTTAGATACGGCATCCAGAAGCTCAATGTCCGGAAGCGGTGGCATTTTTTTGAGATCTCTGCGACAAAGGCGCAGGATACGGGCCTGTTCCAGCATGGATTCCCGGGCCTGACTTGCCTTCTGGTCCAGGGAGCTTTTTTCACTGGCCAGTTCCTGAATGCGGCTCTGGTGCTTGCGATCAGGGGCCAGATGGTCCATGTCGCTGCAGGATACGGAGCTGCCAAGCATGGCCTTTTTGTCCTGGATGGTCTGCTCCAGGGTGATCTTTTCCGCTTCAAGGTCCTGCAGTTCCTGCATGGCCTGCTGTATCAGGGCCACCTGGCCGGAAAGGGTCCTGATACGCGGAGCGAACCGGATAAGACCGGAATCAATTTCCAGTTCTGACAGCTCCTGTTCAAGGTCCTGCAGCTCCTTTTGCCGGTCCCGGCGATCCTGACGGGCGTTTTCCAGGCTGCTTGCCGCCTTGACCCTGCGCTGGCTGAAGTCCTGCTCCAGCCTGGGGACATGCTCCAGTTCCCCGAGCTGCCTGAGCAGGTCCCTGCGCCTGGCAATGCGGGGCAGGGCCCTGATACAGGTGGAGTGCCACGCAAGGTCGGCCTCAAGCTGTTTAAGCCGGGAGAGAGTGTTCTGCTTCTGGTGGAGCTTTTGTTTGAGTTCATTCTGCAGGTTTTTCCAGCGCTCGGGTTTGATGGATGCCTGGCGCAGTTCCCTGCCCAGCTCTGCCATGGAGGACTTTTTCTGCATGATCCGGGTGGATGAAGCCCTGGGCCGGAAAAGTTCGTCGGCCCGCTTGTGCAGGTCTTCCCGGACCCGGCGCAGGTGCATGATCCCGGCTGCGGCCGAGAAAAGGGCCTGGCCCAGATGGCCCTGGGCCCGCAGGATTTCTTTTCCCCCGGCCCGCAGGTTGTCATGGCTTATGCCGAACATTGCCGAGAACATGTCTCTGCTCATGCCGGACATGAGCCTGTTTACGGCTTCCTGGGGCACGGGACTGTTAGATGCGTCCAGAAGATCGTTCTTGCGCCTCTTGTAGCGGGTGATTTCCCATTGCTGTCCGCTGTCCAGCTCCAGGCAGGCGCCCACGGCCAGGTCCTTGTTCTGGTGCAGGAATCCGTCTCTGGTCTGGTGGTCAAAGCCGTAAAACAGGGTGGTCAGGGCGCGCAGGGCTGTGCTTTTACCGGCTTCGTTGGGACCGTAGATGAGTTGCAGGCCGCCGTTTTGTTCCAGCTGGAGCTCTGTGCCGGTGAAATGCCCGTAGGCTTTTAGTTTGAGTGTGTTTATTTTCATGGTTGTCTACGCTTTCCCGCAGTCTGCAGTCCTGGTCCGGGGTATGGGTCTGGAGCCGCGGTTATATTCTCAGGAGCCGTTTCCGGTACTGGACATGTCCCGGGCCAGCAGGGTCATGACCATATCCCGGCAGCGGGATACATACTCCTGTCTGGTGTGGGGGTCGTCCAGGTCCGGCAGTTCCACCCCGGTGCCGCCAAGCTTGGCCCTAAGCTCTGTCAGATCCAGGTCCAGGGACTTAAACAGTTCCGGATCCTGTTCCAGTGCCTGCATATATCCGGCCAGATGGGCCAGGGCCGTGCCCGAAGCCTTGATTTCCTCCCAGTCCAGGGCCGGAGTGCACTGGTTGAAAATTTTTTCCACCCAGATGGTTTGTCCGGAGATGTCCGTGGCCAGGTTGCGGATCTCGGCCTGCAGTCCGGCAAAATCATGCATAATGTCTGAAAAGGCCCCTGTGGTGCCCTTTAAGGTGAGGCGCAGGCCCAGGAGTTTTTCACTGTCTCTGGCTGCGGATATGTTTTCCAGCTCCCGGCTGACCAGGTCCAGTACAGCCCCCCGGGTCTTAAGCCCCGAGACGTCCAGTTCCATGTGCTGCCAGCGCAGGACGTCCAGTTCCACCCGCTCGATATTTATCCTGCCGGAAGGGTCCACGTCCACGCGCATGCAGCCTTTGCCCCCTGGTTCGCGGATATGGCGTCCCTGGATGCATCCGCTGAAGATGACCGGCGGATCCCGGTGCAAGATTTCATGGCGGTGGATGTGTCCCAGGGCCCAGTAGTCGTAGCCCTTTGCCAGGAGCTGGTTCAGGGTGCACGGGGCGTATCCGCTGTGTTCCGGAGTGCCGGACAGGGATGTGTGCAGAAGGCCTATGTTGAACATGCCCGGGACCGGGTCCGGGTAGTTCAGGGCCAGATTCTCCAGGACGGCTTCCCGGTCATAGCTCTGACCGTGAACTGCAGTGCCCAGGTCCTCCAGTTTCCAGGTGGCGGGCCTGGCAGCTGAAAAAGTAAAGACATTGTCCGGAAGGCGCAAAGACTTAGTCATCCTGTTCTGGGCGTCATGATTGCCCCGGATGAGGGCCACCCGGGTCCCGGCTTCCCGCAGCCTGCTCATCTGGGCGGAAAAGTGCAGCGGGGTCTGAAAGTCCGGGCAGTCACCGTCGTAGAGATCCCCGGCAATGAGCAGCAGGGGGATGCGATGTTCCAGTACGTAGTTTACCAGGTTGTCCAGGGCCTTGCGGGTGGCCTGGCGTATTTCCCGGGCCGGTGCTCCCTCGTAGCGGCTCAGGCCGTGCAGAGGGCTGTCCAGGTGGATATCTGCGGCGTGGATGAATGTAAGCATGATGGGAACAGTTTAACAGGGGTGGGTGTGGGGGGCAAGGGGCTAAGGGCATGGAGCATGGAGAAAGGGGCAGAGGGCATGAGTTATGGAGTGATGGGCGCTGGGGGAAAGCGGCATCAGTCCTCAAACAGGGTGATGTCGCCCGGCTTGCCGGCGATGTCTTTGACCCGCCTGGAAGCCTTTTTTTCTTTGCGGGCGATTTTTTGTAACTGGAGAGAAGGGAGCTTTTTGACATAAGCATCGCCGGTATCAGTGTAAAAAAAGACTTTTCTGGAATCAGATCCACCAATGTCGCTGTTTATCAGCCTGATATTTTCCATTTGCAAAAATTCAATGACAAATGCGGATATCTTGTCCCCTACTCCGTTTTCCCTGGAGATGGAGGGCAGCACGTGAGCGCCTCCGAAGACCTTGGCCTGAAGGCTGTTGCGCTTTGCCCCCAGTTTCATCATCCTGTTGATGAGCAGCTCCATGGCATTGACCCCGTAGCGGGCGGAAACATCAAAGTGATTAAGGTCCGCTTTTCCCGGAAGGAGGATGTGGTTCATGCCGCCTATGAGGCTGCGGGGGTCGAAAAGGCATGCTGCAACGCATGATCCAAGAACCGTATGGATGATGGATGGACTGGCGCTGGCATGGTATTCACCTATGTGAATGTTTACATTTTTTCTCATAACGTTTCGGTGCCTGTAATTGTTTCCAGATCAATGTGCTCCAGGGTGTAAGAAGGGGGATGACTTGCATCCATAACAGTCAAGGCCAGGCGGTACTCCTGGTCATCAAAGGCGCACAGGGCTGCTGCGCAGCGGGTTTTTACCCCCTTGCGGGTAAGGTATACCTGTACCTCGGGGTTAAAAACTATCTCCAGATCTTTTAAAGGCAGGCTAAGTCCCAGGCCTGTGGCCTTCATGCAGCTCTCCCTGAGCACCCAGCCTTGGATCAGTGCGGCCTGCCGTCTGTTGGGAGGCAGGGTTTGCAGCCAGTCAAGTTCCCTTTGTGGATAGTATCTCCTGGCCACTGCCGTGATATCCCTTTGTACTTTTTCAATGTCCAGGCCGAGCGGTTTGTCTCCTGCGCCGCAGACCACCCATTTTCCGGAATGCGAGATATTGAACTGGAGTTCAGGCAGTTGAGGCAAATACGGCTTGCCGTTTGAGCCGGTCACCGTAAGGGGAGGGACACTAAACCCGGGTGCATGTTTTTTTATAACATAAGCCAGGAGCAGCCCAGCCCCTGCGCACCTGGACCGGTCCTGTTTTTTCCGGAGCCTGGAAAGGGCCGCGATCCGTTCCTGGCCAAGCCACGGCTTCCACCTGTCCTGGTCCGGGTCCAGGGAGGATATGTCCAGGGCATATATGTTTGTGGCCGGGTATCTATGCAGCATAAAGGGTCCTTGTGGTATACTTCAGTTTTCATCCGGAATCAGTTTAATCTCAGGGGTGAGCTTCTTACGGGAATCAGGTTCTGGTTCAAAACGAAGTTTTATGGTTATACCAAATCCTGAAAAGGTTCAAACATGATTTGCAACTGCCTAGCACTACAGCGAAAGTTCACGTGCAGCACAGTACCGGTACTTCTTCCAGGAAAAAATTTTTACTCATTTTTAGTCAAACCTGTTTTGGGTAAAAAAAGCCACTTTTTACCCATTTTGAGTTTGACTTGATTTGGGTAAAAAGTGGCGGGTCGGATATGGAAAGCGCTAAACAGGTACCCCTTTGCAGTTTTAGCCAGCATCAGGGAGCTAGTCCCCGGGGAAGACAATCAAAGTTTCGCTGTAGTGCTAGACTTTGCTGAATAGTTACAACACTTTTTAGAACTAATTGTAACTGTTCAGCATATTTTGTGTGTACTCTTGTTCTGGCCATCGGTGTCGGGGTCGGTATCGGGGTCGGGGTCGATAGAAAACCGAAAGCCAAAGTTGCGTTGGGCCTTCCCCAACAGCTTCGATACCGATCCCGATTCCGATACCGACCCCGACAAACCCCGTTATCATGGTGAACAGTTACAAATAATTTTACTTGGCATTTTTTAAACGGATGGGCTATAAATAATGCGGATGGTTTTGATGTCCTTCAACAACAAATAATACATGAAGCCGGAACAAGACATGAAAGTATGGCCGGGCACCCCGTATCCTCTGGGGGCAATTTATGACGGTGCGGGCACCAATTTCGCAATTTTTTCCGGCATAGCTGAAAAGGTAGAGCTGTGTCTGTTTGATGCGGACGGGCAGGAGAGCAGGGTGGAGCTTCCGGAAGTCACCGGGCACTGCTGGCACGGCTATCTGCCAGAGATTGAACCCTGCCAGCATTACGGTTTTCGCGTGCACGGGCCGTGGCAGCCTGAAGAAGGGCACCGCTGCAACCCGGCCAAGCTGCTTCTGGACCCTTACGCCAAGGCGGTGGACGGGCAGATAAAGTGGGATGAAGCCCTTTTTCCCTACAACCTTCAAGACGGTCCGGAAAGCCGCAATGATAAAGACAGCGCCTCGTTTATGCCACGAAGCGTGGTGCATCAGCCGGACTTTGACTGGGGCGGAGACCGGCTTCTTGGCCGTCCCTGGCACGAGACAGTGATTTACGAGACCCATGTCAAGGGGTTCTCCATGCGCCATCCGGAAATTCCGGAAAATATCCGGGGTACTTATGCGGGTCTTGGACACCCGGTGGCAGTGGAGCACCTGCAAAAGCTGGGAATCACCGCAGTGGAGCTTATGCCGGTACATTACTTTATCCATGACAAGCACCTGGTGGACAAGGGCCTGCGCAACTACTGGGGTTACAATTCCATAGGCTTTTTCGCCCCGCACAGTGAGTACGCCTCGGGCAACAGGCCCGGCGAGGTGGTGGCCGAATTCAAGCAGATGGTCAAGAATCTGCACCAGGCAGGCCTGGAGGTCATCCTGGACGTGGTCTACAACCACACCGGAGAGGGCAACCACCTGGGGCCTGTTCTGTCCTTCAAGGGCATAGACAACGCCTATTACTACAGGACCATGCCCGATGATGCCCGCTATTACATGGATTATACCGGCACGGGCAACAGTCTGAATATGCGTCATCCCCACGTCCTGCAGCTGCTCATGGACTCCCTGCGCTACTGGGTCCTGGAAATGCACGTGGACGGATTCCGCTTTGACCTGGCCTCCACCCTGGCCAGGGAGTTGCACGACGTGGACAGGCTCTCTGCCTTTTTTGATCTTATCCAGCAGGACCCGGTCATCAGCCAGGTCAAGCTCATTGCCGAGCCCTGGGATGTGGGCGAGGGCGGCTACCAGGTGGGCAATTTCCCTCCGGTGTGGTCGGAGTGGAACGGCAAGTACCGCGATTGCGTGCGCGATTTCTGGGCCGGGAGGGATCAGACCCTGGGGGAGTTCGCCTACCGTCTCACCGGCAGCCCGGATCTTTATGCCGACGACTCCCGGCAGCCCTTTGCCAGCATCAATTTCATCACCGCCCATGACGGATTCACCCTGCGGGACCTGGTATCCTATGACCGCAAGCATAATGAGGCCAACGGCGAGGACAACAACGACGGCCACGACGACGAAGGCTCGTGGAACTGCGGAGCGGAAGGACCCACTGACGATCCGGAGGTTCTGGCCCTGCGGGCCAGGCAGCAGCGCAACTTCCTGGCCACTTTGATCCTGTCCCAGGGAGTGCCCATGCTCCTGGGCGGGGATGAAACGGGCCGCACCCAGCAGGGCAACAACAACGCCTATTGCCAGGACAACGAGATTTCCTGGTATGACTGGGAAAACGCGGACCTGGATCTGCTGGCCTTCACAGAGAAACTCATCAGTTATTTTCACAGACATCCGGTGTTCCGGCGCAGGCGCTGGTTTCACGGCCGCGAAATACACGGTCTGGAAATAACCGACATCGCCTGGTTCACCCATCTGGGAGAGCA
>NZ_QYZY01000101.1:0-5550 GCF_003838035.1 Desulfonatronospira sp. MSAO_Bac3
ATGCTTTCCAGATATGGCGGCCCGACAGAGAGGATGAGCTGCGTGCTCTGAAGCTGTTCGCAAAATTTTCTGATCAAGTCGTGTCCTTCACAGACTGCGTCTCCTTTGCGCTCATGACATCTAAGCATGTCCCGCAAGTGTTTACGTTTGATCGTCATTTTGATTTGGCGGGCTTCAAGCGGTTGCCCTGATAAGAGGGCTGGCTCTTTTGCCACCAGATAGTCCGGCCGTTTTACGGTTTGAGGTCGGCAACAGTGCCTGTCCCTGATGGCCCTTTCACTATTGTCCCCAACGCTCCGCGTCCACAGAGAAGAGATATTACCCACCCCAGAACCATCACAAGGCTGAGCTACCCCTGTGAAATCGGCAGAGCCGGCACTTCGTGCATTTCATGGGGCAAGCGGGGCAGGCGGAACACCTCAGTGTATTAAAAGAAAATACACGGGGCAAGTCCGGAAAGACACGGAAGTTCTTAAATGTGTTCAGACCCGGGCATGAGCATCTTCGCGGTCGAAAACATATCCTTCCGGACTTGTTCCGCCGCACTCTCTGGCCAGCCGCTCAAACTCCCGGGCACTGGACTCCTTGTCTCCCATTGCAGCTGTATGTTCCAGATATTCCCGGATCAGCTGATTGAGGCTTGTTCCCCGCTGGGCAGCGTACTCCCTTGCCTTCTGGATAAGCTCTTTGTCCGCGGATAAAGTAATATTCATTGTCACCTCCCTCACACTGACGTTCCTTATGTGTTATAAGTGTGAGAATAATTAATCCTTTAGCTCCATGTCAAGGATCAAACATTTTGGATTCAGGCATTCTGGGATTCGTTACCCCAGGCCCTCAAATTTTTCACGCAGGCTTGCCGAAAAGACACCCATGTTCAAGCTGGGAACAAAGACGGATTCTTATCCATAGATTTTGGCCTCAAGGAATGGAACGAGTTTGACCCACAAAAGATTGTCTGCAAGTTCAGGCAGTTCGTATATGAAACCGGAGCAGCTGAAAGCCGGGAGTCAAGGGACAGCCTCCGGCCCATAGGGGCCTACGCCCCGGGAGAACTCGCAACATAAGGGACAGTCTCTACTTGGCGGCTGTGAGTTTGAGCTCATGGGTTACCGTAAATCCCGGGTAAAACATCGCGTATATTTTTATGATTCGTCGCAGCAGTTGAGGCATTTGCCCGCATCATGGAATGATGTGGTGGGGGAAGATCATTATATTGCTACAGCTCAAGGTCGTAGTTTTTATACACATTTTTTCTATGTCCTATCCGAACCACAATCAGCTCGTGATCTCGCAGTTCACAAACAATCCGGTAGTCTCCAACTCGGTAACGCCATAGCTTGGTCAACTGTCCTTTAAGTGGCTCACCGAGCTGACGTGGATTCTCAAGCCTGGCAATCCGTTGCTCCAAATATTCCCGGACTCGCTTACGGATTTGAGGGTCAATTTTTTGGACATCTTTCCTAGCGGATTTAAGATACTTAATCGTCCACATCTAATCCGCTCCAGAACTCATCGCCATTTATCAGTTCATCATTGCCTTGCCGCAGTTGCTCCAGCCTTTGTTCAGCCAAGTAAACATCTTCAAGGTCATCAAGGTGTTCCATGATAAGTTGTTTGATATAAAACGCTTTGGAGCGCCCCGTTTGTTTGGCCAGATAATCCAGTCTTTGCTCATATTCGTTTGGCAATCGGACAGAAGTAGGCATTTTTTTACCCTCCTGTTATGAATACATGTAGTCAATGTATTTATTTTCTGGCAAATGTCAATGGTGATGAATTTCTTCGCTCCTCCGGCTCTTTATTGCAAGAAAACGGAAGAACTGGGACATTTGTGAGCGCCAACCTGAGTATAGCCAGGTCATCGATGACAGGCTGAAAATCAGCTTTGATGGACCGTTTTTTTTAGCAAGAGTTCTAAGATTCCGGGCCAGGTCTCTGAGACCAGCAAGTACTATCCGAAAAAAATACAGAATACCAGTGACTATGATGACGGTTTTGTCCTTGGCCGGTACATACCCCATAGAGGCATGCCCGGTTGGACAGTGTTCAATCAGGTAAGTTTCAGGATGGCAACGATCAACCCGCCCACGGTTACAGTAGTCCCGAAGGACCAGATCAGCAGGCGGTCCATGCGTTTGGTAAGGGCCATAAAGCGCTGGTCAAACTGTTCAAAGCGCTTATCCACTTGTTCAAAACGCTTATCCACCTGTTCAAAGCGCGAATTCATGTCCTGGCGCATCTCTTCAAAACGCTTATCGACCTGCTCAAAGCGCTTATCGACCTGCTCAAAGCGCTTATCCACCTGCTCAAAGCGTTTATCCATCTGTTCGATGATATACTGGATCAGCTCCCTCTGATTTCTCAGCTCTTCCTCCACCCGGACCATACGCTCCCGCAACTCGATTTCATAAACCATGGGCGGTTTGCCCAGGCTCTGTTCCGCAAGCCACTGGGACATATGCTCCTTTAGAAAGCTGATCTGTTCTTGAGTAAATGGCTCGGTGGACATGGGCATCTCCTTTTCCCCTATTTTATAAGCCAGACTCAAGCAGCATGCAAGCCCTTTCTTTCCCTACGTCCAATGCAGTGAAACAGGGAGCCGAAAACAGTTCCCTATCCTTTATTCCAGTGCTCCTCGGCCTTTGGTGATAGTGCAGTCGGCTGCAGTACAACACCCTCCTCCTGCAGCCGCCCATCACATGCCCAGCAGGGCCAGAAAGATGAGCAGCGGCCAGCCCAGGGCAGGCAGGAGCCCAAGAGCCCTGGGACGCCTTGCTGTCAGGTGCAGAAAATCCTGACGCAGAAACAGAATCAGGCTTATCAGTATATGATTAATATCAAGGGTCGTTGCAGGGACAAGCTCAGGCTGTCAGCGTTTCAGATACTGATGCAGGTATTTTATCGATTCAGGAGATATCGGTGCAAAAAACTTTCTTCGGCCCGACCCTGGCAAAGAGGTCAGTCTATGTATTTTTCAAGAGGAGACTTGACAGAATTCCGTCCCTGGTGTAATAAAATTTAATACAATTGAGGCAGAAGAAAGGGGGGTAGAAGGCATGAGAAGCACTCTCACCATCAGCATTCCAGAAGATGTCCGCCAGGAACTCGACAGGACATCGCAGGAAGACGGCGTTTCTCGGAGCGCGATTGTCCAGCAATCTCTGCGTGATTACCTGTTCCTGAGGCGATTCAGGGATCTGCGGGGCAGAATGGTCCAGAAAGCGGCTGAACGAGGGGTCTTCACTGACGAAGACGTATTCGAGAAAGTCTCTTGAAGCTTGTCCTCGACACCAATGTCCTCATTGCCGCTTTCATAGCTCGCGGCACCTGCCATGAACTGCTGGAGCACTGCGCTCTCAGACACACCATATTCATATCAGACTTCATCCTTAACGAGTTTGAGACCAATCTGGTATCCAAGTTCGGGTTCACAGCCGAAGAGGCTGCAGCCGCTGCCGCGCTTGTCCACACCAGGGCGGTTATGCATTCACCGGAGCCGCTGTCTGAGCGAGTCTGCCGTGACCGCGATGACGACAACGTATTGGCGCTGGCCTTGGCAGCTTCGGCAGATTGTATCGTAACTGGTGACAAGGACCTGCTTCTTCTTGCGCAATACCGAGGATTGCCTGTCGTTGCTCCTGGAGAGTTCTGGCAGTTCGAAAACAGCTACAGGCGGTAAAAGTATGAAGAAACAGGGAAAGGTTTTCTCGACATTAATGACTGACTGTATCAGCAAGCTATCAAAAAACCAGGCCAGGTTGAAACCGTTTCCAAAACCGTTTCCAGTAAGACTGTTCTTGGGAACAGAAACGTAAGCTCTTGATTTTATTGGCGTCCCCAAGGGGGTTTGAACCCCTGTTTTCGGCGTGAGAGGCCGACGTCCTAGGCCGCTAGACGATGGGGACGCTCTGGGTGGTGGGCCGTGCAGGGATCGAACCTGCGACTCTCTGCTTAAAAGGCAGATACTCTACCAGCTGAGTTAACGGCCCCCCTTTGGAAACAAATAAAGCTACTCATCCCGGTTGAACTTGTCAACAAAAAATCCGGCTTATGGCTTTCTGATGATGTCCATGCCTCCTGTGTAAGGCCTCAGGACCTCAGGAATCACAATGCTGCCGTCCTTTTGCTGACAGTTTTCCATGATGGCCACCAGGGCGCGTCCGACAGCCAGTCCGGAGCCATTGAGGGTATGCACCAGGCGGCTTTTCTTTTCCTGGGCCGGCTTGAACCTTATATCACCCCGCCTGGCCTGAAAATCCGTAAAATTGGAGCACGAGGAAATCTCACGATATTTACCCTGCCCCGGCAGCCAGACCTCTATATCATAGGTCTTGGCTGCGCCGAATCCGAGATCTCCGGTGCAGAGATTTACCACCCGGTAGTGAAGGCCCAGGCGCTTGAGGATTTCTTCAGCATGACCCAGCAGAAGCTCCAGCTGCTCAAAAGAATCGTCAGGATGGGCAAAGCGCACTAACTCCACCTTGTTGAACTGGTGCTGCCGGATGATACCCCTGGTATCTTTGCCGTGGGATCCGGCCTCGGAGCGAAAACACCCGGTAAAAGCCGTATAGGCCAGGGGCAGTTGATCCTCCTGCAGAACTTCTCCCCTGTGTATATTGGTCAGGGGGACTTCGGCCGTGGGTATAAGGTAATATTCCCAGTTCTCCAGCTTGAACAGGTCGTCTGCAAACTTGGGCAGCTGTCCGGTGGCGGTCATGCTGTCGCGGTTGACGATCATGGGAGGCATGGTCTCCATATAGCCATGCTCCCCGGTCTGAACATCCAGCATGAAATTTATAAGAGCCCGCTCCAGACGCGCTCCCCATCCCACGTACATGACAAACCTTGACCCGGTCATTTTGGCTGCATGCTCAAAATCCAGCCCCCCCAGCTCGACACCCAGGTCCCAGTGCTCCCGGGGCTGAAAATCCATGACCGGTTTTTCCCCCCAGGTTCTGACCACCTGGTTGTCATCCTCGTCGCTGCCCACCGGCACATCCTGGGCCGGAATATTGGGCACACTCAGAAGCCACTCATGAACCTGCCTGTCCAGACCTTTGAGTTCCCCATCCAGCTCTTTGATTTTATCGGAAAGCTCGGACAAACCTTCCATGGCCTGGGCCGCATCGCGACCCTCCCTCTTGGCCAGGGCCACTTCCTGGGATGCCTGGTTGCGCCTGGTCTTGAGATCCTGAACTCTCTGGGTCAACTCCCTTCTTTGCTGCTCCAGCTTTAAAAAATCATCCAGATCCTGGGCTGCGCCCCTGTCTTTGATGCTTTTGGCCACCAGGTCCGGGTTCTTGCGAACAAACTTTATATCCAGCATCCCTTCTCCTTTTTGTCATGAAATATAGCCTGCAAACAAAACTGCCTGCCCCAAAAAGCCTGCGATGTCAAACCACAACAGCCTGGAAACACAGGCAGAGGCATGGTCATGAAAAAAAAATTTATAAAATGTTAGCACTCGCTCTTGACGAGTGCTAACAACTTCATTATATATCTAAGCGTTTTCAACGAAACCATACAAAAAATTTAAATGGAGGTAAC
>NZ_QYZY01000102.1:0-1849 GCF_003838035.1 Desulfonatronospira sp. MSAO_Bac3
AAATAGTTGAACTGGAACTGTAGTTAATAAGAAGAAGTCAGGTGGCAGGTAAAGAGCTGCACGGATACAAGCAACTGGAATTATCATTATGCAAAAAGAATTAAGAAAAGTACTTCTCATCTCTCTGGGACTGAGCATTTTTGTTGTGCTGCTCACACTGTCCCTGCCCTTCAACATGATCCTGCTCATACGCTGGGTCATCCCCAGCGAAAGCCCATCCAGCATCCCGGTGATCGCCTCTGCAGCACTGGCCGGCCTGCTGTTCATGATGATCTTCGATGTACTTCGGTTTGCCCTCTTACGCCGCTTTTCCCTTTACCTGAATCACAATCTGGGGGAAAAGATACTTCTCAGGATGTACAAAGAAAAGACCCAGGGACAGAAAGGAGATGCTTCCGCAGCCCTGAGTGATCTGTCCAGGGTCAGGGGCTTTCTAAATTCGCCTACATCCACTGCATTTCTGGATGCGCTTATCTCCCCTCTTCTACTACTGATAGTATTTTACATCAGTCCGTTGATGGGCTTTCTGGCTGTAATCTGCATCCTGATCATTGTGGGTACCAAGCTGGCTACCCGCAAATCCACCCGGGAACTTCTACGCAGCTCTAACCAGCGCTTTGCCCAGGCCAACGCCTTTGCCCAGGAATGCATGAACAACTCCCAGACGGTGCAGGCCATGGGTATGCAGCCAAAACTGGCCCGGCGCTGGCGGGCCATGCAGGATGAGATGGTCCGGGACCAGACCGAGGCCAGTGAAAAGGCCGGAGTGCATTCGGCCGTTTCCAAGTCCATGGGCTGGATCATGCAGGTGTTGCTCATGGGGGTGGGCTTTTCCATGATCTTGACCGGCGAACTGGACAGCGCCTTTGTGATTATCGCCGTAATAATAGCCGGACGGGTAATTATGCCCATGCAGATGATGGTCAATGGATGGGAGGAGTATCAGAATGCCAAGGATGCATTTCTCCGGCTGAAAGACTATCTTGCCGGGCTGGAGGAAAAAGAAAAGGAAGCCAGTCTGGAACTGCCTGCACCACAGGGGCATCTCAAGGCCGAATCCCTGGTCTACGGCCAGGGGGGAAAGCCCATCATCAAAGGAATATCTTTTGATCTGCAGGCCGGGCAGACCCTGGGACTCATCGGTCCCAGCGGAGCAGGAAAAACCACCCTGGCCCGTCTCCTGACCGGAGCAGTAAAGCCCCAGAACGGAATCCTGCGCTTAGACGGCGCGGACATGCACCAGTGGGAACAGGAACAGCTGGGCCCGCATATCGGTTACCTGCCCCAGGAAGTGGAGCTTTTCGCCGGAACAATCGCCCAGAACATCTCCAGATTTCAAAACGCAGACCTGGATCAGCTCCGGGAAGCAGCCCATCAAGCCGGGATAGACCAGATAATTGAAAGCATGCCTGAGGGCTATGAAACCATGCTGGAGGAGCGCGGTCTGAACATGCCGGGGGGGCTGCGCCAGAGAATCGGCCTGGCCCGGGCTGTATTCGGAGATCCCAGCATACTGATTCTGGATGAACCGGATGCCAGCCTGGACCGGGAAGGACTGGAAGCCCTCAAAGAGATACTCAAGCAGGCCCGCGAAGAAGGCAAAACTGTCATACTGGTTACCCATAGACCGCAGCTTTTGCAGTACACGCACCAGCTTCTGATGCTCAAAAACGGGCAGGTGGCCATGTATGGACCGAGCAAGAAGGTGCTGCAGAAGCTGCTTCCGGCTAAGTGAGACGTTTGGACGTATGGGCGTTTGGGCGTATGGGAGTATGGGAGTAGGGGCGTATGGGAGTATGGGAGTAGGGGCGTATGGGAGTGTGGGAGTGAAGACGTGTGGACGTATGGG
>NZ_QYZY01000103.1:0-7846 GCF_003838035.1 Desulfonatronospira sp. MSAO_Bac3
AGTCAGGAGAGAGAATGAATTTTTTTGAATACAGAAACGGCGAGCTTTATGCAGAGGATATAAGTATCAAGGAACTGGTGCAGGAGTTTGACACCCCGCTTTATGTCTATTCCGCCAAGACCCTGCGTCGGCATTACGAGGCCTTTGATTCCGCCTTTGAAGGCACAAGACACATGACCTGTTTTTCGGTCAAGGCAAATTCCAATATCTGCGTACTAAAGCTCTTGGGTCAGATGGGTGCAGGCGTGGATATAGTCTCCGGAGGAGAGCTTTTCCGGGCTCTCAAGGCCGGGATAGATCCGCAGAAGATAGTTTATTCCGGGGTGGGCAAAAGGGAGCACGAAATCCGGGAAGCCCTGCTTTCCAACATCCTTATGTTCAACGTGGAGTCCAGGCAGGAACTGGAAAGGATCAACCAGGTGGCTTCGGAAATGGAAGTGCAGGCCAGAATCAGCCTGCGCATCAATCCGGACGTGGATCCGCAGACGCATCCCTATATCTCCACCGGGCTCAAGAAGAACAAGTTCGGCCTGGAGCTGGAACAGGCCTGGGAGTCCTACAAGCTGGCCAGAGAGCTTTCCAATATCGAGCCGGTGGGAATCGACTGCCATATCGGTTCCCAGCTTACCAGCGTGGAACCTTTCCTGGAGGCCCTGGAGCGCATCAAGTCTTTTTATGGCCGGCTTCAGGAGCTGGGGCTTGATATAAAGTATCTGGACCTGGGCGGCGGCCTGGGCATTACCTATGACCAGGAAGAACCTCCTCACCCGGCGGAATTCGGCCGCGCGGTAAAGGAAAGCCTAAAAGACACGGACCTGACCCTGATCCTGGAGCCGGGACGGGTCATTGCCGGTAATGCCGGGATCATGGTCACCAGGGTGCTCTATACCAAGGGAACGCCTTCCAAGAATTTTGTAATTGTGGATGCCGCCATGAACGATCTGATGCGGCCGTCATTGTATGGTTCATACCACCGTATAGAGCCGGTACAGGAAAAAAGCGGACGTCTTTATACCGCGGACGTGGTGGGACCCATCTGCGAGACCGGGGATTTTCTGGCCCAGGGCAGGGAACTTCCACGGCTCGAACAGGACGACCTCCTGGCTGTGCATTCGGCCGGGGCTTACGGGTTCACCATGGCCTCGCAGTACAACTCCAGGCCCCGCCCGGCCGAGGTCTTAGTGGACAATGACCAAGCCGTACTGGCCAGGCGCAGGGAAGTCTACTTTGATCTCCTGCAGCTGGAAGAGCAGTGTTTTTAAAGGAAGGGATCTCATACAACCACCCCCGACCCCTCCTTGGCTAAGGAGGGGAGTTGTACCGTGGCCTGGATTTACTTGGTTGGTGGGCTTCTGGAATGTTTATAAGGAAGGGATCTCATACAACCACCCCCGTCCCCTCCTTGGCTAAGGAGGGGAGTTGTACCGTGGCTTGGACTATTTGGGTGGTGGAAGTTTGATCAAGATCCAGACGGAGTATTTAGACAGATGCTTGCGACAGAGTGTTTCCATGCCTCGATCTGCTCCCCTCCTTGGTTAAGGAGGGGTTGGGGGTGGTTCGATAATCAGTTTTTTACCTCACCCTTATTTTTTGAGCACAGAAATGAGCAGTCATCAACTGTTTCTAAGATCATCAGGACCTGATTAGCAGATAACTTGTTTTTGGAGAAATATATGAAGCTCAATGAACATATGAGCAAAGAGCTGTTGAAGGGGGCCGGGATTCTGGTGCCCCGGGGGGAGATGATCGGGCCCGGAGATATCAGTGATTTTGCCCCGGAGTTTGAATTGCCCTGGGTGGTCAAGGCCATGGTTCTCACCGGTGGACGGGGCAAGGCCGGGGGTGTCAGAGTTGTGCAAAACCGGGAGGAATTCGAGACTGCTGCCCGGCAGATTCTGGGGATGCAGATAAAGGGCGAAAGCGTGCCCTTTGTCCGGGTGGAGCCGGCCAGCCATATCCAGCGGGAAATGTATCTGTCCATGACCCTGGACAGGCAGCAAAAAAGCCTGGTGCTCACCGCCGGGCGCACCGGCGGGGTGGATATCGAGTCCAGCGGCAGAGACAATATCCTGTCCCTGACCCTGGATCCGGGCCTTGGGCTGCATGACTTTCAGATACGCCGGGTCTTTTTTCACCTGGATCTGGACAAGAGCATGTTTAGATCCTTTTCCGGGCTTCTGAAAAATCTATACACGGCCTTCACCCAAAACCGCCTGCTGCTGGCGGAGATAAACCCCCTGGTACTCACCGGCGGACAAGAGCTCACAGCCTTAGACGGCAAGGTGGAGCTGGACGACAACTACGTGCAGATAAACAGGGGGCTTCTGGGTTATCATGTCCCGGAACACCTGGGAGAGCAGGAAAGACTGGCCGGGGAAGCAGGACTCAGCTACCACAGGCTGGACGGCAGGGTGGGCATGGTGGTCAACGGTGCCGGACTGGCCATGGCCACCATGGATTTACTCAATTTTTCCGGTGTTCCGGCGGCCAATTTTCTGGATCTGGGTGGAGGGGCCGACCAGGAGCGCATATCCAGGGCCCTGGATATTCTTTTTAATGATCCCGGGGTGGAACTGGTCTTTATAAATATTTTCGGCGGCATTCTTTCCTGTGAAAAAGTGGCTCTGGCCCTGGCTGCAGCCCTGGAGGAGGCATCCGTTGCCAGGCCCATGGTGGTTCGTTTTTCCGGTTTCAAGGCCCGGGAGGCGGGCAGGATCATCCAGGGGCTGAATGCAGACAATATTTATTATGTCCAGGATCTTGCCCGGGCCCTGGAAACTTTGAAAGAACTAAGTTCCAGCCCGGGGGGCGGGCAGAAGTTCCAGCGCATTGAGTTTCCCCCTGCACAGGAAAAAAAGAGAACTCCGAAAAAAAATGAGCCTGCGCCTTTTCCCCTGAACAAAAATACCCCGGTGCTGGTTCAGGGCATAACCGGGCGTGAGGGCATGCTGCATGCCCGGGAAATGCAGAACTTCGGCACCAGGATAGTGGCCGGGGTTACCCCCTTCAAGGGCGGAAGCCATGTGGAGGGTGTGCCGGTCTTTGACAGTGTGCACAAGGCCTGTATGGAGCATGATATCCAGGCCTCGGTTATATTTGTCCCCGGAGCAGCGGCTGCGGATGCTGTCATGGAAGCCGTGGACATGCACATCCCCTGGGTGGTGTGCATCACCGAGGGCATCCCGCAGCAGGATATGATGAGACTGTTGCCGGCCATCCGCAGGTCCGGCACCAGGCTGGTGGGCCCCAATACTCCGGGGATAATGGTTCCGGGACAGACCAAGCTGGGCATCATGCCGGCCTCCATCTTTTCCCGGGGGCCGGTGGCGATTTTATCCAGAAGCGGCACCCTGACCTATGAGTGCGTCCAGTCTCTGACCAGCGCCGGCATGGGGCAGTGCATGTGCCTGGGTGTGGGCGGGGACCCGTACGTGGGCCTGGATTTCAGGGATATTTTTCCCCTGCTGCAAAGAGACCCGGCCTGCCGGGCCGTACTGGTGCTGGGGGAGATCGGGGGTACAGCCGAGGAGGACCTGGCCCGGGAGCTGGACGAGATGGGATTCGACAAACCGGTACTGGGCTTTGTGGCCGGGCAGACGGCTCCTCCGGGCAAAAGGCTGGGCCATGCCGGGGCCATCCTGGATGAGCACTCCGGCGGGATCCGGGCCAAGCTGCAGGTCATGCATGAATGCGGCATAACCATCTGCCCGGATCTGGCCTCCATACCTGCAATGGTGGAAAAGGTTCTGTAAGGTCTCCGGGAATATGCGCGGGATTAAAATTGTGCTGGTGGGCAGGTTTCAAAAGAGATTTTTCCGGGAGGCCTTTGACTTTTATCTGCAGCGGGTCAGGAAAGTGACCCAGGTGGAAGTGGTGGAGGTAAAAGAGGTGCGGCACAGGGATCCAGGCCTGCGCATGCAAAAGGAAGGCGAAAACATCCTGGCCAGGTTAGGTCCCAGGGATTTGCTTTTAGTCTTGGATGAAAAAGGCACGGCCCTTGGTTCCGGCTCCATGGCCCGGGAACTGGCCAGGTGGGAGGAAGATCCCGGGTGTGCGCCCTGCTTCGTAGTGGGCGGGGCTTATGGGCTGTCTGAAAACGTGCGCTCCAGGGCGGACAGGCTCATTGGCCTGGGACCCATGACCTTGCCCCATGAGCTGGCTGCAGTGGTATTAATGGAGCAGATTTACCGGGCTCAGTGCATAAGCAGGGGGCATCCGTATCATCACTGAATGCGGCAGCTGTCCTTTTTTCCAGCCCGAATGGGGCCTTTTATTATGCGCGCCCCGGTTTTTCTGGATATGCCCCTGAGCATGCCTTTAAAAAGCTGGTTGTGAAAAGGCACCAGGCTTTTCCAGTAGGCGATGCCTGGAAGTCCTCTGGGGTAAAACCTGGTTCTCTGCACCAGGATGCTCTGGCTGGTTCCCTCGGGCTGCAGTTCAAACTCCAGCGTGGCTTCCCCGGGCATTTTCATTTCCGCCAAAAGTTTCAGATGCTCGTTTTTCTGTACCTGGATGACCTTCCAGAAGTCCACCGTATCTCCGAAGCGTAGTTCTTCCCGGGACCGGCGTCCCTTACGGTAGCCTGAGCCGCCCATAATCTTGTCCGCCAATCCCCTTAAGCGCCACAAGGCATTGGCGTAGTACCAGCCGTTTTCCCCTCCGATGCCCTCGATTACCGGCCAGACTTTTTCAGGGGGAGTACCAAGATGCACCTGGTAGGCGATTTCATAAATGCTTCCGCCGGCATACCGGGAATCCGAGCAGGTGGTCCATTCGGGAACGCTTACTTCCCCGGCGTCGCGCCAGCAGGTACTGTCCCGGTCCCGTCCGGAATGCTCCAGAGCCCTTTTTATGGCTTCCCTGCAGGAGACCAGCTCCTGGGGGATGACTTCCCGGATGGTGTTTTCCCGGCAGACCACGGTATTTTTCAGCCCTTGGGCCAGGGGAGCGGCAATGCTTGCGGGGACCGGGGTAACCAGGTGAATCCAGTAGGAACTGAGTGTTGGACTCAGGACAGGTACCGGGACTATCAGCCTGGGGGCCAGGCCGGCTTCCCGGGCGTAAATCTGAAAGAGCTTGGCATAGCTCAGGATATCCGGTCCGCCGATGTCAAAGCTTTTACCCATGGCGTCCGGGTTGTCTAAGCTTCCGGCCAGGTAGCCCAGGACGTTGGTTATGGCTATGGGCTGGCAGTCGGTATGCACCCAGGTGGGGGTGATCATCACCGGCAGGCGCTCCACCAGGTAGCGCATGATTTCAAAGGAGGCGCTGCCGGAACCAAGGATCATGGCGGCCTTGAGAAAGGTAAGGGGGACGCTGGATTCCTGCAGTATCCGGCCCACTTCCAGCCTGGACTTGAGGTGGTGGCTCAGGTCTTCGTCGTCCTCGCCCAGGCCGCCAAGGTAGATGATCTGCTTGAGGCCTGCCTTTTCAGAGGCGGTCACCATGTTGCGGGCGGCCTGCCTGTCTCTGGACTCGAAGTCGCTTTTTTTGTCCTTGTCCGGGCCCATGGAGTGCACTAAGTAAAACGCCGCCCGGCAGCCCTGGCAGGCCTTATCCAGGCTGTCCTGGTCCATGACGTCCACCCTGAAGGGCTCAAATCCCGGGTGAGAAGCATAATCCCGGCAGGAGAGCTTGTCCGTGTTCCTGGCGGCAGCCCGGACCTGAAAGCCTTTTTCCAGAAGAAGGGGAACCAGCCTGCCCCCTACGTAACCACTGGCACCCAGCACCAGGAGCTTTTGCGTCTGTGCCTGGTCCATGACCACCTCCTTGTAGACTTATTCGCCGGAACCCACCAGGGGCAATTCCTTTTCAATGCGAAAGTATACCAGGGACCTGGGCTCAGGGTTCAGGTCCTGGTCGGCGTGGGAGGAGCGCCTGCTCATGGACTGGATTTTCTCCTGATCCTGCTCTTCGCCGGTTTTGGTCAGGAAAAGGCGCTTGCCTTTGTATCCTGGCCCCTGCTCTATAAACATGTAAGCTGCCCTGGGGTTGGACTGCAGGTTCTGCCGGGAAAGGCGGTGGCGCATGATCAGGGCGATGTTGCCGTCCTGCATCACGTGGGGTCTGGCATAGATGGCACAGTCCACATTACCCTGGCTGTCTGCGGTGGATAACACACCGGTCCCTTTGGTGTTTTCGAAGTATTCCTTGAGTTCCATGGGATATTCTCCTTTAAGGTAGGGGGGATAAAAAAGCAGGGGCGTCCAGCACTTACTTTTAGTGTTAATTTAACTGCTCTAATCTAAAGCCTCAGTCTAAAAGTAAGTGCTGGACGCCCCTGCCAGGGAAGCCGGGCACCCAGGTCCAGCTGTTACCGCTGCTCCCTTTCGGGCCTGACGGGATTGGCAGTGTCCCTGCCGCCCGGCTTCCCTCACGGTTTTCCTGCTTGAAGCATGGCAGGCAAATGGTGAAGCAAGAGGCATGTCAAGAAGGCAGTTTAAGAAATTGCATCCTTAAATGCAATCAATTAATCTGTCACAGAAAAGGCAGCTTTGTCAAGCACCGGCCAAGGCATAAACTGTTCACTGTACTATGTCTGCAGTCCTGTCCAGCTGATGGTCAAGGGGGTTTAAAGGCAGCTTGACCCGGACACGGGTGCCTTTGTCCTCTGAGGTACTGAAATCAATATCTCCACCGTGGGAGCGGGCGATGAGCCTGGCACTGAAGGTGCCCAGACCGGTTCCCTTGGTTTTGCCGGAAGTGGCGTAACGCTCAAAAAATCTCTCCCGGATCTCTTCAGGCACAGTTCCGTAATTGTGGATATCAATATGCATGTACTCCGCATACTGCTGGATGCTTACTGTTACCTGCGAACTTTCCGGAGCGGCCTCTATGGCGTTGGTAATCAGATTGGCCAGCATGGACTGTATATTGGTCTTTTCTCCCAATACCGGGATTTGCCGGTCTTCTTCCAGTGGTTCGCCGTTGAGCAAAAAGTTCAGCTGCAGGTCTTTGTACTTTCTGATTCTGGAGGTTTCCTGCCTGAGGTGCTGGAGTAGTTCCTGCAGATCAAAGCTTTCAGGCCGCATCTGGTAAGTGCCTTCCTCCATTTTGTAAAGATCCAGGGAGTGGTTGATCATGTGCAGCATGTTCCTGCCTGATTCCAGGATATGACCTGCAAACTCGCGCTGCTCTGAATTCATGTCCTCATCTTCGATTAAAAGCTCGGCCATGCCGATGACACCGTTTAGCGGGGTCTTGAGGTCATGACGGACTATACGCTCCACATCCTCTCTTAATTCTTCTACTTTCTTTTTCTGGGTAATGTCCCGGCTGACATGGACCAGTTGCTCCACGTGCCCGTTTTCCTCAAAAACCGGCCAGGCCGCAACTTCAACGTGTATGATCTCGTTTTTGTGATTGTAGTGGCGATGTTCGGTGATACAGGGTTTGCCGTGCTGTACGTATTCATTTATGGGGCAGAGCAGGTCGTAGTGGTGGCAGGGAGCCTGGTAGCCGTACATGATATTGTAGCAGTGCCTGCCCAGGACCTGGCTGCGCTCCAGGCCGAAGCGCTCCAGAAACGCTGTGTTTATGTCCTGGATGGTCAGATCTGCAGCGTTTACCAGGGCTATGGCGTCGGGGATGCTGTTTAGAATGGTCTGCTTGAGCATCTGGGAGCGCTTGAGCTCGTGGGTGCGCTTTTCCACCATGTCTTCCAGGTGGTTTTTGTAAGTGTCCAGTTCCAGGTGGTATCTGGTCAGGTCCTGGTCCCGGTGTTTGAGGGCCCAGGCCAGAAGGCCCACCTCGTCTTTTCTCTGCAGTCCCGGGTACTGGGGAAGTTCCTGGCAGGTGTTCTCCCTGATGCAGCGGGTGAGGTAAGACAGATCCTGCAGGTAATATC
>NZ_QYZY01000104.1:0-30202 GCF_003838035.1 Desulfonatronospira sp. MSAO_Bac3
CGCTGATCCATGACTATCATGCCCCCGGACCCCATGATGGCCCCGGCCCGGCTGATGGCCTCGTAATCCACGGGAAGATCCAGGTACTCCGCAGGCACGCACCCCCCTGACGGCCCTCCCAGCTGCACCGCCTTGAACTCCCGCTTGCCCGGAATGCCGCCCCCGATGTCGTATATTATGCTGCGCAGGGAAGTGCCCATAGGCACTTCCACCAGCCCGATATTGCGCACGTCCCCGGACAGGGCGAACACTTTGGTGCCCTTGCTGTGCCTGGTACCCACCCCGGCATACCAGTCGCCGCCGGCCTGGATTATCAGCGGCACATTGGCCAGGGTCTCCACATTGTTGAGCACTGTTGGCCGGTCCCAGAGGCCCTTCTGGGCCGGAAAGGGGGGTCTGGGGCGGGGCATGCCCCGGCCGCCCTCAATGGAGCGCATGAGGGCCGTTTCCTCACCGCAGACAAAGGCCCCGGCACCCTGGTATATTTCCAGGTCAAACCCGAATCCGCTGCCCAGAATGTCAGACCCCAGAAGCCCGTATTCCCGGGCGCGGTCTATGGCGATCTGAACCCGTTCCAGGGCCAGAGGGTACTCGGTGCGGCAATAGATAAAACCCTGATCTGCATTTATGGTCCGGGCGGCGATGAGCATGCCTTCCAGTACCGAGTGGGGGTTGGCTTCCAGGATGCTGCGGTCCATGAAGGCCCCGGGATCGCCTTCGTCGGCATTGCAGAGGACATACTTAACCCCGCTTGTCTCTCTATAGGCGAACTTCCACTTCAAGTGCACCGGAAATCCGGCTCCACCCCGGCCCCGCAGGCCGGATTTCTGCATCTCCTGCAGAATGTCCTCTGGAGCCATTTCCGTTAAAGCCCTGGCAGCAGCAAAGTATCCGTCCCTGGCAATATACTGGTCAATGGATTCAGGGTCGATTATTCCCTTGTTGCGCAGCACCCAGGGAAGCTGGTGCGCGAAGAAGGGGATGTCCTGCTGGCGGGGCAGGATTTGTTTTGAGTCCGGATCTTTGTACTGCAGGCGCTGCAGGGGGGTGTTGTTTACCAGCTGCTCCTGGACAAGCTCCGGGATGTCCTGCAGGGTAAGCATTTGGTAGAATATGTCATGCGGCTGGACGACCAGAATGGGTCCCCGGGCACAGAAGCCGTTGCAGCCTGTCTCCACAACATCCACAGTGTCCTGTAATCCCCGGGTGTTGAGTTCTTCCAGCAGGGCTTCCTTGATTTCCATACTGCCTGTAGACCGGCATCCTGTGCCCCCGCAGAGCATGAGGCACGTCTTGCGGGTAAATTCCACCCTGTGACGGTTGGCCTCCCTGATGTTCTGCAGGTCCTGCAGGTTGATCCCCGGCATAATCAGTAATACTCCTGTAGCAGTTTCAGGGCCTGGTCCGGAGTGATGTGGCCGTGAGCGGTCTGGTTTATGGTCATGGCCGGGGCCAGTCCGCAGGCACCCATGCAGCGCACCGATTCCAGGGTGAATCTGCGGTCCGGGGTGGTGGAGCCGTCCTCTAAGTGATAAGTCTGCTTGAGCCTTCGCATGACCAGGTCCGCTCCCTTGACGTGGCAGGCGGTACCTGTGCATACCCGGATTATATTTCTGCCCCTGGGCTTCAGGGAAAACAGGGAATAAAAAGAGGCCACCCCGAAGACTTCACTGGCTGGAATATTCATGCTGCGCGCGATGTAATCCAGAAGTTCCACAGGCAGGTAGCCCACCAGGTCCTGGCACCGGCGCAGGACCTGGGTTACCGCCCCGGGTATGTCTAAGCTCTCCTGGATTATCCGGTCAATGTCCTGCCACATATCGGGTGTGATATCACTGTGCACCGGCCTGAAATAATCTGAACTGTCAGTGTGTGTAATATATTCCTGCATATTTTTCAGCCTGTATCCTTTTTTTAATGAAGGGATCTCATACAACCACCCCCGGCCGTAACCATTCAGAGGGACCTCGGTGGTGGCTGATGGCACAAGGCCGGGGGACTGTCCCCGCTAAGTAATGATTATGCAGCTTCATAAAATTTCGCGTCTGTACTTTTCAGTTGTGCAGTTAAAGTGTCGCGGGGACTGTCCCCTGGCCGGCATCTGCCCCCTGAATGGTTACCCCCGGCCCCTCCTTGGCTAAGGAGGGGAGCTGCACCGTGCTGGTAATATTAACATTAGTCACAGTCCCCATGTGTCAGTTCTTAATTTTTTATATCTACAATTTCAGCTCTGTTATTTAAGACTCCTTGGATTGACACCTCAATCTATGAATTCTGATGGCTGAGACAATATTGCCGTGATTGAAAAAAAATGAGCAACGGCACGGACTACTCCCCTCCTTGGCTAAGGAGGGGTCGGGGGTGGTTCGTTCTAAATGCTCATTTACCTTTTTTTTGGTTCCTGGTTCCCATTTCCTGGTTCGTGGTTTCTATGCATCAAAATTAAGTTTTCAGCACGGACTACTCCCCTCCTTGGTTAAGGAGGGGTCGGGGGTGGTTCGTTCTAAATGACCACTTCCTTACTCATTCATCAATCCACAATTCCAATGCGTACTGCGCATACCTTGTATTCCGGCACCCCAGCCACGGGGTCCAGGGCCGGATTGGTCAGCACGTTGGCCGCGGCTTCGACGAAATGAAAGGGAATAAAAACCGTACCCGGCACCGCCGCGCTGGATATGCGCACCCTGGTGGTGATCTCCCCCCTGCGGGAGCACACCGAGACCCGGTCATGGTCTTTAAGTCCGGCCTTATGTGCATCCTGCGGGGATACTTCCAGACAGCATTCCCGCTCCAGGGCGTTCAGGCCGCGGATTTTCCGAGTCATGCTGCCGGTATGATAATGATAAAGGCTGCGCCCGGTAGTGAGCCACAGGGGAAAAGCCTCATCAATTGTCTCCTCGGGCGGAGTATATTCCACGCACTGAAATCCGGCCCTGCCTGCGGCGAAGCCCTTGCTGTGCAGGATGGGAGTACCGGGGTGATCCTGATGGGGACAGGGCCATTGCAGACCTTTTTTTTCCAGCCTTGAGTAGTTGATTCCGGCATAAGAAGGCGTAACCGAGGCAATTTCCTGCATGATATCCTGTGGTGACTGGTAGTGCATAAAAAAGCCGAACCTGGAAGCCAGATCCTGGATTATCATCCAGTCCGGCCTGGAATACCCCACAGGCTCTATGGCCTGTCTGACGCGCTGCACCCTTCTCTCGGTATTGGTAAAAGTACCGTCCTTTTCGGCAAAGGAACAGGCGGGCAGAACCACGTCGGCCATGGAAGCGGTCTCGGTAAGAAAAATATCCTGCACCACCAGGAATTCAAGGTCTTGCAGGGCCTTTCGGGTGTGCTGGGCATCGGGATCGGATAGAGCAGGGTTTTCTCCGATGACGTACAGGGCCTTTACGGCATTTTCCCCTGAACCGGCAAGCATTCCGGTCAGTTTCATCCCGGGTTTATCCGGCAGGCTTTTCACATTCCAGGCACGGGCCATTTTTTCACGGTTTTCCGGGACCTCCACTTTCTGGTAGCCGCTGTAAACGTCAGGCAGTGCTCCCATGTCACAGGCTCCCTGAACATTATTCTGCCCCCGCAGGGGATTTACGCCGCCTCCAGGGATGCCCTGGTTGCCGCAGAGCATGGCCAGATCAGCCAGGGCCATTACATTGCCGGTACCGCTTGTATGCTGGGTAATGCCCATGGTGTAAAGTATGGACGCTGCCGGGGCCCGGGCATACATCCTGGCGGCCTTTATCAGGTCCTCCGGAGGGATGCCGGTAATCCCGGCTGCATACTCCGGTGTGTATTTGCTCACGTGTTCCCGGAGCCGGTCAAGTCCGCTGGTGTGGTTGTCCACGAATTCATGGTCCAGAAGGTCTTCGTTTATGATTACGTGCAGCATGCTGTTTATCCAGGCTGTGTCGGTGCCGGGATTCTGCCTGAGCCAGATGTGAGCGAACTGCGTAAGCCTGATGCGCCTGGGGTCGGCCACTATGAGCTTTGCACCGCGGTGCTTTACAGCCCGTTTTATGGCCGCGGCCAGGACAGGGTGAGTCTCGGTGGTGTTGGATCCGGTAACCAGCAGGACACCGGCCTGTTCTATATCGTTTATGCTGTTGGTCATGGCCCCGCTGCCGAATACCCTGGCCAGACCGGCCACAGTGGGTGAGTGTCAGAGCCGCGCACAATGATCTATATTGTTGGTGCCCAGGACGGCCCGGGCGAATTTCTGGGCCACATAGCTGTCTTCGTTGGTGGTGCGGGCCGAGGCGAACAGTCCCAGTGCATCCGGTCCATGAGACTTGCGGATACTTTCCAGGCGCTCATGTACCAGGTCCAGGGCTTCCTCCCATCCGGCCGGGCGAAGATTTCCGTTTTCCCGGATCAGAGGCGTCTGCAGGCGGCTGCTGGAATTGACAAAGCCGAACCCGAACCTGCCTTTGACGCACAGGCTGCCGTAGTTGGGCGGGCTCTGGATGTCTCCCTCCACCCGGTACAGTACGCCGTCTCTGTGATGCAGGTACATCTGGCACCCCACACCGCAATAGCCGCAGGTGGTTTTAACCTTGTGCGTCTCCCATATCCTGGGACTCTGCCGCGAATCTACAGGAATTATGGAGCCCACGGGACAGGCCTGCATGCACTCTCCGCAGAACACGCAGTCGGATTCCTTGAGGGGCCTGTCTCCGGCTGCTGCTATCTTGCTCTTTATTCCCCGGTAGGCATGGCTGATGGCGTTGTTGACCTGAATGTCGCAGCAGGCCTGCACACAGCGCCCGCAAAGAACACATTTGCTGAAGTCTCTGAGTATAAATGGGTTGACCGCTTCAGTGCGGTGCAGGACTCCCCGCGGGGCAAATCTCTTGGGATTTATCTGATAGCGGTAAGCCAGGTCCTGCAGAACGCACTGACCGGAAGAGGGACAGAGCAGGCAGTCGTGCTCACCCATGGCCAGGAGCAGCTGCAGGTTAAGCCGCCTGGAGTTGACCACCCTGGGGGATTCGGTGTTGATCTGCATATCCCTCTGGGCCGGGGTGACGCAGGATGCAGCGAGGTGCCGCGCCCCCTGGACCTCTACTACGCACAGTCGACAGGCACCGGTGGGCGGTGCCCCGGGCAGGTGGCACATGGTGGGAATAAATATATTGTGCATCCGGGCAACATCCAGTATGGTCATGCCCTCCTGGAAAGGCAGGTCTTGACCGTTTATCTGAATAGTGTTCCCGGATATCATGAAATCGTCCTCAGCTAAGATGACAGCAAAAATTTAAAAAGCTGCTTATGGTTACGAGTAATTCACCAGATTTCCTTTATCAGGTATCATCTTTGACGTGCATTTAAAAGTCGATGAGTGAACATATAAACCCCTTGTGCGGAGTGCGGGCTTTTTATTCATGACGAGACTGCAAAAAATCGACAACCTGGCTATCCCGCACTTGCTGGGGCGGGACAGGCAGGAAGTATAAAATATTTAGCCTGACTGTTGTAACCAGCTGATCTTTGGGCTTTTTATTTTTTGCATCCCCGGACATCTGATGCTATTATAACTTCTGGTTTTTCCAGATAAATATCCCCGGGCCGGGGAAAGACACACATAATCAATCCTTTTCAAATCATGAACGGAGTCATGTTATGCCCAAGCAACAGGTAAAAAGTACGGACGAGATTCTGACCATTCTATGTGAAGCCATCAAATCCACCCTGGATGCAACCACTGGTACTTCCCTGCACTATTCCTCAACCTTCATAAGGACCAACAAGACCTGTCTGCGGCCGGAAATAGGCTGCTTTGTGCTGTTTGAAGGCGGTTTTGCCGGGCTGGTGGCCATGAATTTTTCTGCTGATGCCGCCCTGGAGATCTATACAAAGTACAATCTGAATATGGGCATGCCCGAGGAAGACCTGGCCAAGCATCACACCTCCAATGAGGTGGCCGATGCCATGGGCGAGCTTATGAATCAGTGCGTGGGCAAGTTCCGGCAGATGCTCAAGGCCAATGTGGGGGTAGGGGTTAACCAGACCCAGCCCAAGATGGTGGCCCTGAACCAGGCCATGAAGCTCACCCTGGAGGCTGATCTTGAAAGGCCGCAGTATCGCAGGGTGGAATTCAAGACAGAAGGGCAGAAGTTCTTCTACCTGGAGATTACCCTGGAAAAGGTGGAGTTTATTTATCAGGCACCAGACAACGTATCTGTCTCCAGCCAGGGTGAGGAGTCTTCATCCAGTGACAGCGACAACAATGAAAGCCCTGAGGAGTTTATGAAAAAGCTTGGACTTTAGGTCGAGGCCACCGGACGGTTTGGTTTTTTAAAGGGCAGACATTGTGTCTCCGTATCTGTCAGCGCTTTGCATGTGGCATGGTGACTGGCTCTTCCGGGACCCACTTGTCCCAGAAATCGAGTCATTTTAGCACAAAATGAGGCTCAAGTGGGTCCCGGAGTGCCTGTCCCCTGCTTTCCTTAACAGCGCTGAACAGATACGTGTCTGCCCAGGCTATACCAGGTTTGCTTGAAGATTATACCGGGTCATGCTCGAGACCCGGAATAAAAAACGCTTATTCCCACACTGAAAAGGTGCTGGTGCCAGAAGTCGAAGCCCTGCCTTGATCCTATACTTATCAGCGTGGTGCCTTTTTTGTGACTGGGGTTTGTGGAGAAATTTAAGACTGCTTGACGATTGCCTTGCGGCAGAAGTCTATTGCCGTGTATTCGTAAGATATTTTTTCCTTTTTACCCAGAAGCTTCTTGCGAAGTATGCCGTTAATCAGGCAAAGCATTACCACCACCAGGTGATCCACGGACTGGGCGTCGAATTCTCCGCTGGCATTGCCTTTTTCCAGGCATTCCCTCAAATAATCGACTATGATTTCCTGCTGCCGGTCGACAATTTTCTGACAGGTATGACTTTCGTTTTTAAGCTTGCTGGGGCAGTTGGCCAGGATGAGACGCCCTTCGTTGGGTCTGTTTTCAGCCATGTGGATATGTAGCCTGATCAGATTATTAATCTTCTCGAACTCAGTTTCGGTCTCCCTGGGAAGTTCTTCCAGCATTTTTTCGTAATCCTGAAAGATGGACCGGATGATTTCGGTGAATATTTCTTCCTTGCCCTTGAAGTGATAGTAGAGCAGGGGCTCGGTAACTCCTGCCTCCTTGGCTATCTGCAAGGTTGTGGTGTTGTCAAAACCCTGATTTGCGAAGAGTTGGGTAGCAGTACTTAGAATCTTGTGCTTCTTGTTTTTAGCCATGGTATTCATCCTGTTGGTTTCTGGTTTGCTGACAGCACCTTTATTTGAAATCTTAAATCAGCAATGTCAAGGATTTTTATTCTTTCTTTGTGGTATCAGTGAAAAACCTGTTTTGAGTGTCAACCCAGCAAAGCCCTGGCGAAACTCTCCGGCTCAAAAGGCCGGAGGTCTTCCATTTTTTCACCCAGACCGATAAAGGTAATGGGGATCTGGTGCTGCAGGGCAATGGCCACCATAACTCCGCCCTTGGCTGTTCCATCCAGTTTGGTCAGGATAATCTCGTCAATGTTTATTTCCCTTGCGAAAAGCTCGGTCTGGGACATTGCGTTCTGACCTGTTGTTGCATCCAGGACCAGTATTGTGCGGTGCGGGCTGCCTGGACGTTTTTTCTGCATCACGCTTTTCATTTTTTTCAGTTCCTGCATCAAATCGGATTTGGTGTGCAGCCTGCCGGCAGTATCCACATACAGTACATCCGTTCCCTCGGCAACCGCTCTGTCCAGGGCCTCGTAAGCCACAGAAGCCGGGTCCGCCCCGTGGCTCTTGGCGTAAAACTCTGCATCCGCGCGTTTGGCCCAGATGCCCAGCTGTTCTATGGCTGCGGCCCGGAAGGTGTCCCCGGCTGCAATCATCACCCGGCGTCCCTTCATGCGGTCCCTGTGCGCCAGCTTGGCAATGGTTGTGGTTTTGCCCACGCCGTTTACCCCTATCATCAGGATTACTTCCGGGGGGTCGGGCTTTATTCTTTTCTGAGGTCTGGGAAAGAAAGCGGCAAGTTCTTTGCCCAAAAGCTGCTTGAATTCCTGGGGGTCCTCTACACTTTTTCCGGAGACTTCTGTCCGCAGCTTCTGTACAAGTTCGGTGGCAGCCTTGTGTCCCACATCGGACATGATCAGGATCTCTTCCAGTTCTTCCCAGAAGGCCTCGTCAAAAGTGGTGCTGGAGCTCAGAAGCTGGTCGATCTGCCTGGAAAGCTGGGCCTTGGTCTTGCTCAGTCCATGGGAGAGCTTGATAAAAAGACGGCTTTTTTCGTCTTCCTCGTCTTCCAGGTCCAGGGCCAGGGCCAGCCTGTACTGAAGTTCCGACCTGAACTCTTCCAGGTCGGTATAACCCATGTCGTCAAGCCATTTGGAAAATCTGGCGACAAAGTCTTCTGCTTCCTCTCGGGGAATTTCCAGGGCATCAAAGAAAAAATAAAGCCTTTGCCACAACAGTTCTCCCTTGGAATCAATCCCCTGCAGCAGATGATCCAGCCATACACTCAGCCTGGGCTCTGCTGCAGCCAGGGACTGCTTTAAAGCTGCCTGCCACTCCTGCTCCTGTGCGTCTGCAGGTGCTGGTGCAGGCTTATCCTTGATTTCCGGTTTTTCTGTGGTTTCTTGAGCATCGCTTTTCCACAGATTTTTGATTTTGCTGAAAAAACCCAAGTTCAGTTCCTCCAGTTCAGATTTTTATAAGGAAGGGATCTCAAACAACCACCCCCGGCCCCTCCTTGGCTAAGGAGGGGAGTTTACGCCGTGCTCGCAATCCTGAGCAGCAGGCCCGGTTGAACTTTGCCACGCCCCGCGTAAAGATAAATTATTTTTTTGTCATTTTCTTCGCCTTTTCGTGAGGAAAAAATAGGTTGCGGGCATGGTCCACGTCAGTACAGATCGATGAGGTATTTATCCCAGTGGATTTTACCCTTTGTCTTCTTTTTGCTGCGCATGAGCACGTAAAGTGCGCCGGTTCCGCCGTGTCTGGGCAGGGCGGAGCAAAACGCCAGAACAATTCTCTTGAGCGGCTCCACGGTCAGCCATGACTGGATTTCGTTTCGAAGCACTCCCTCGCCTAAGGGAGAGTTTTTGCCGCGTCCGGGGATCAGCAGTACACAGGTCTTGCCCTGATGGTACTGCTCGCGCATGAAGTGCAGCAGTTCCTGCCGGGCCTGGTCGCTGTTCAGGCCGTGCAGGTCCAGGTGGGCTTCAATGCTCAGTTCTCCGTTTTTGAACCGGCGAAATGTCCTGGAATTGATACTCTTGACATAGCCCTGAATGTATTCGTCCGAGAACTGAACATCAAACTCTACATCACCCCTGACAAGTCTGTACAGGGTATCCAGGTCGCTTTCTTCCTGCAGAGGCGCGCCTTCTGCTGCAGGCTCTGTCTCCAGGGGAATGTCCCGTCCCTTGCCCTTGAGGGGTTTGACCCCGGACATGGCCGTCTGAAAGAGATTCTCTTCACTCTTATCTTTCTTCTTTTCAGGAGGAGCGGGTGGTTCTGGGTTTTTTTCCTTCTTCCTGGAAGAGATCTTTATTTTCTTAAGCTCTTTTAAAGATTTCATTAAATCATGTCTAAGCAAAAAATATCATTTATACAGGCTCTTCCTGGGAAGTGTCCGTCTTTTGACATGCAACGCCGTTTTTCTGAAAAGAGTGCAGGTCCACCTTGTTTTTAATCAGGTCCACAACTTCATCGGCAGTGTCCGCCATGCAGAAGAGGGAAAAATCGCTTTTCTTCATGTAGCCTCTGGAGACCATCTGTTCAGTCATCCAGTTTAAAAGGCCGTCCCAGAAGTCCCTGCCCACAAGGATAACCGGAAAAGGTTTGATCCTTCGGGTCTGCATCAGGACCAGGGTCTCCAGGAGTTCGTCCATGGTACCCAGTCCGCCGGGCATGACTACATATGCCTTGGCGTACTTTATAAACATGACCTTGCGGACAAAAAAGTACCTGAAATCACATCTGAGATTTATATAATCATTGGCTTTCTGTTCAAAGGGCAGCTTTATATGCAGACCCACAGAGTTGCCCTGGGCATCATAGGCTCCCTTGTTGCCCGCTTCCATTATGCCCGGACCTCCTCCAGTAATGATGTTGAAGCCGGAACGGGAAAGGCTGTTGGATATATCGTAGGCCATGCGGTAATATTCGTCATCCGGATTCAGCCTGGCTGAACCGAAAATGGACACCGCAGGCCCCAGGTCATTCATTTTTTCAAAGGCGTCAACGAATTCGGCCATGATTTTGAAAAGACGCCATGAATTGGTATATGAAAGGTCTTCAATAAGGTACTGTCTTGAGTTGGCCATGGGGATTCACCTGATTCCGGACTTGGTTTTTTTCAGAAGTTTTATTTCGGCATGCCTTGATTTGGGCCTGAGGATAACATGTCAGTTCAATATGTCCCGCAAAACGGTTTATCCCCGGGGATCGTTCAGGCAAGCCGGATACGGACTATAATTATAAACCACCAACAATTCAAGCCTGGCTGGAATCCGGTTTTTTATCAAGGGGGCTGACTGGTGATGTGGAGGTATGGCGAAGGAAGGGATCTCAAACAACCACCCCCGGCCCCTCCTTGGCTAAGGAGGGGAGTTTTATGGAAGGGATCTCAAACAACCACCGCCGGACTTAAGAAGTATGGGCGTATGGGAGTATGGGCGTATGGGAGTTAAAATATCATTACACCCACACATGGATACCCCTATACTTCCATACTTTCTTCTTATCGTTCCCACGCTCTGCGTGGGAACGTTTTTCAACCGCTCCTGCGGTTATTTTGGACGCGGAGCGTCCGAAGAAGTTACCAGCCTGTCTGGTTCAAATTTGTGCCAGACGCCTATTAGACGCCTATTAGAAGTGTAAACTAAATTTTTTTCTGGGAATAGTGGAGCATTTTGCGGGCCTGTTCAAAATCAGGGCTTATTTCAAGTGCCTTATAAGCGGAGTGCAGGGCCTTGTTCCACTGCTGCATATCCATGTAAAGCCGGCCCATGTTGAAGTGCAGATATTCATCCTGGGGGGTTATTTTCAGGGCCTGGCTGTATGCTTTTTCAGAGTCTTCAAACCTGCCCAGTTTGCGCAGGGCCATTCCCAGGCGGTTGTAAATGTGAACTGACCTGGGGTTGTCCTTGTAGGCCATCTTCAGATAGTCTAAAGCCTTTTCGTAAGCTTCGGCGCTTATGAGAATATCAGCTATGTTTATCTTCAGATCAAAATCGTCTGTGAACTCGCGGACCAGTTTGCGCAAAGAGGCATCCGCTTTGTCCTGTTGCCCCTCCTTGAGAAGGTTGCGGGCTTTTTCCAGGGTGTCTGTTTTTCTTTTTTCCATTTCCGCCAGCGACTCTTTGGCCTCTGAAGTCATTTCCTCCTGCAGGGCGCTTTGCAGTTCCCTCACGTTCTGCAGCAGCTCCTTTTCCTTGCCCGGTTCAAGTTTCAGCAGAACCGGGTAGACCTGGCGAAGAGCCTGGTTGGAATTCAGGGCGTGCAGGGAGCGGTCGATCATTTCCAGGAATTCCTTTTTTTCGCTCTGCATCAGGTTGCCCTTGAGAAAGGTGGTAAGTCCTTCCTGCAGGGCGGTTACTGCGGCCAGGAGCTTGTCCTGTTTCATGAGAGACGGGATGTTGGTCAGGTTTTTTCTGGCTTTGTTCAGTTCTGCTGACATGTGTTTTTACTGCCTGGGGTGTGTGTTTGAGTATGCTGTGGATACGGAAAATATATTTTTCGGCTTCCGGAATCAACTTTTATTTGTGAAAATATCAGACTCTGCCCTCTGAAACCATTTTGTTGAGTATGGCCCGGTAACTGAGGCCTGCACAATGAAATCCCCTGGTGCCGAATTTCATGTTGGCCTCCAGTATATAAAGCTTTTCCCTGCTTTGGCAGATATCAATGCCGGCCAGGTCGAAGCCGCAGGCCTGGGCGGCCCTGAGTCCAAGCTCAAGCACATCTCCGGGGATATTTTCCAGGCACACTGTACCTCCCTGGGAAATATTGGCCTTGAAGCTTCCCCTGGCCGGTATCCTGCGGTAGGCATGAGCGACTTCATCGCCCACAACCACAACCCTGTAATCGTCGTCCACGTCCAGAAACTCCTGGATGTAGGCCGGCTGATTCTGCGAGAGGTAGCTGTCCAGTTCATTCTGGTCATGAATAAGCCAGACCCCGTCACCCATGGAGGATGCCCTGGCTTTTTTGGCTATGAAGGGGAAAGAGAAGTCTCTGGTAATGAACTGCTGCTGCCTGGGGCCGAAGTAAAACCTGGTCCTGGGAGCAGGCAGATTCTGAAGCTGAAAAAGAAGGGTCTGTTTGATCTTGTCCCCCAGGAAACGGTAGGTATTCACGCTGGGAAACATTTTTTTACCCATGACCTGAAACAGATCAGCATAAAGGGAAGTGGGAAAATATATTTTTTCGGCCTGGAGAATCATGTCCAGCTTCCATGCCGGATAATCCTCGAGGTTGGGAAGCACCCCCAAGGTAAGAACATCCGGACAGCTGATGAGCTGGGAGCCAAGAGCAATCCGGGGCTGGGCAGAAGAAGGTTCCATGTTCGGCGATGGAGTTTAATGATTTTCCGGCTGTCAGGGCAATGACAGGGGAAATAAAGCCCTTTTCAAAACAGTATCAGGCAAAGTCCCACCTGGGTCCTTCCGGGGTATCCATGACCTCGATGCCTTTGGCGGTGAGTTCTTCCCGGATATTGTCGGCGGTTTCAAAGTCTTTGTCTTTTCTGGCCTGCTGTCGTTTCAAAACCATTTCCTGTACAGTCTGGGGATCAATATCCAGCCGGTTGCAGCGCATAAGCTTCAATTGTTCCAGGAATTCTTCCCCGGAGCGCTGGAAAACTCCCAGGGCGTCACCCCAGCCTTCAAGCATGCCCAGCATTTGCTGCATAATCTCCTTGCCGGCCTCGCTTTTGCGGAAAGTCTTGTCTTCCAGCATGCGGTTGGCCAGGCGCACCAGACCGAATACATAACCCACGGCCTCGGCTGTATTCAGGTCGTCCTGCATGGCCTGGTCCCATTTGCTGGCCAGATCCTGCAATTCCTGGGAAGCTTCCGGAAAGCCCTGTCCTTTGCTCCATTTTTCCTTTTGCAGTTCCTTCTGTAAACCTGTCTTGGCCCAGTACACCCTTTTTAAGGCCTTTTCCGTCTCTTCCAGGGAACCGTCGGAATAGTCCAGGGGACTGCGGTAGTGTTTTGTCAGCAGGAAAAAGCGCAGTACTTCCCCGTGGAAATCTTTCATTATGTCCCTGATGGTTATGAAATTGCCCAGGGACTTGGACATCTTTTCTGAATCCACCCGGACAAACCCGTTGTGTACCCAGTATTTTACGAATTCACTGTCGAAAGCCGCCTCGCTCTGGGCTTTCTCATTTTCATGGTGGGGAAAGGCCAGATCCTGACCCCCGCCATGAATGTCAAAGGGTATGCCCAGATATTTTTCGCTCATGGCGGTACATTCCAGGTGCCACCCCGGCCGGCCGGCTCCCCAGGGGCTGTCCCAGGACGGTTCACCGGGTTTGGCCGTCTTCCACAGGGCGAAGTCCAGCGGGTCCTCTTTTTCTTCATCCGGGGCTATCCTTGATCCGGACTGGAGTTCTTCAATGTTTCTGCCGGAAAGTTGTCCGTAACGGGGCATTCTGCGCACACGGAAGTAGATGTCTTTGCCGGAAGTAATGTAGGCGAAGCCTTTGTCCAGAAGAGATTTTGTAACCTGGATCATTTCCTCTATGTGCCGGGTGGCTCTTGGCTCCACATCCGCCTTGAGGACGTTTAGTTCATCCATGTCCAGATAAAAGGCTTCAATATATTTCTCGGCCACCTGGTCCGAATCCAGGCCTTCTTCTTCTGCCCTTTTTATGATTTTGTCGTCCACATCGGTAAAGTTGCGGACAAAGCTGACATGGTATCCCAGGTAACGCAGGTAGCGCACCAGTACATCAAAGACCACGCAGGACCTGGCATGCCCGATATGGCAGTAATCATAAGCGGTGATGCCGCAGACATACATTCTTACCTTGCCTGGCTCCAGGGGGACAAACTTTTCTTTTGCGCGGTGCAGGGTATTGTAAATGAGCATTATTATTTTCCTGATATTTCTGTGTGTTTGCTTTTGGTGTAGTTTCCTGCTGGAGTGAACAGATGCGGTCTGTTCATGACATGCATTTTAATGGGCGGATTCCTGTTTATGCCTGAGGGCGCTGACCAGCGCCATCGCCTTGATTCCCTGTCCTGATCCGGTGAAGCCCAGCCCCTCTTCGGTGGTGGCCTTGATATTTATCCGGCCGGGGTCAATGCCGGTGATTCCTGCCAGGTTGGACCTGATGGAGCTTTTATGTGGTCCGATCTTCGGTTTCTGGGCGATGATGGTTATATCAATATGCACCAGTTCCAGTTTTTCAGCCTGGGCCATGGCCAGGACTTCGCTTAGAAAGACCATGCTGCTTAAATTCTCATTGGCCGGATCTGTGTCGGGAAATAAATCTCCGATGTCTCCCTTGCCCAGACAGCCCAGGATGGCATCCACTAAGGCGTGCACCAGTACATCCCCGTCTGAGTGAGCATGAATACCCGGTGCTCCGGGAATGGGCTGTCCGCCGAGGATCATGGGCCGGTCTCCACCGTAGCGGTGTACGTCGTAGCCCAGCCCGGTGCAGGGCAGGGCGCTTTTTTCCTGGCTTGCCAGCACTTGCAGATCCTCGGATGTGGTTATCTTGATGTTTTTTTCTTCGCCGGGAATTACTTTGACCCGGTAACCGCATTCTTCCAGCATAGATGCGTCGTCAGTTGCTGTAAAGTCCTGTTTGAGGGCCTGCTGGTGAGCATCCCGCAGTGCCTGCATGCTGAAGAACTGAGGGGTCTGTACTGCTGTAAGTCTGTCCCTGGGCAGGGTTTTCAGGACCTGGTCGCCGTCAAGCTCCTTGATGGTGTCTTTGCATTCGATGCCCGGGATGACGCCGCCGAGTCCTGGAGAAAATTCCCGGATCAGGGATGTGATGAGTCGTGGGGAAAAAAAGGGCCTGGCTGCGTCGTGTACCAGGACATGTGTACACTCGGGAGGCAGAGCCTGCATGGCGTTGAATACAGAGTTCTGGCGAAGAGCGCCTCCGCCGACGCAGACAAGGGCAATGCCCGGATCCCTTTTTTTCTGCAGGTCCCGGACTTCACTCTGGCTTTGTTGCAGGTCTTTTGCGGGGAATGCTGCTACAAGACCTTTTATTTGCGGGTTGCGGGCGAATGTCTGAACGCTGTGCCAGAAAAGAGGCAGGCCATGGTACTTTAGAAACTGCTTTTTTTGCACCTGTCCCTGATTCTGAAGTCTGGAGCTTTTGCCGGCAGCGAGTAGTACAGCCCATATATTCATGCTCAAGTTCCTTAAAAAAGGGGAGTTGGACGATAAGCCGGGTTCTGTCGGTTTTCCGCTGGAAAACGGGCCATCATTCATCTGGGACCGGGATTGCTCCAGGCCTCCAGCAGCCTACCCGAAGGCTTCGGCCGGGCCGGCCTCAAGCGCCTTCCTATTTGGCCTTGCTCCGGACGGGGTTTGCCAAGCCTGCCGCGTCGCCGCGACAGCTGGTGGGCTCTTACCCCACCGTTTCACCCTTACCCCGCACTTACTTTTATCAACGCCCAGCACTTACTTTTCCAAAGGGCTTCTGGCTGATTATTAAGGAATTATGTCCCTGCAGATCAGCTATGAGCCTTAGAGTCTTAAAAAAGTAAGTGCGGGGCGTAAATAAAAGTAAGTGCGGGGCGGTCTGTTTTCTGTGGCACTTTCCCGGGGTCGCCCCCGCTGGGCGTTACCCAGCGTCCTGCCCTGTGGAGCCCGGACTTTCCTCCCCCGCACTTACTTTTATCCAGGAAAAATCTACCCATAGAAAAGTAAGTGCGGGGGCGATGGCCTGTCCAACTCCCACGAAAAATATAATTACTTAACTTAATTAAAGCAAGAAGAGCAATTCCAGAAACTTATTTATTGCGGATTTCCGGAATAATGTTCCTCCCAGTAAATGAGCCTCTGACAGTTGGGACAGCTGAGTATCTGTTCTCCTTTCTGGATTTCCACGAAGGACTGCGGGGGGATGCTGATGAAACAGCCGGTACAGACACTCTGCCTGACAGAGACGATCACCGGGTTGTGCAGCCTGTCTTTAATGAAATTGTAGCGGGACAGTATAGGCACCGGAACATCGGCGCAGGCTTTTTCCCGGTCATTTTCCAGTTCCTGGATACGCTCCTGAATCTGCTGGAGCTCGCTGTCGAGGGTGGCCTGGGTGGTGGCCAGTTCATCCTGCAGTGATTGGAATTGATTGTTTAGTTCTTCTTTTTTGGCCTGCTGAGCCTGTAGATCTTCAAGAAGGTTGTTCAGTTCCTCTTCCCGGAACCGGTTCAGCTTTTCCAGGTTGTCCATTTCCCGCATCATGGCGTGGTATTCCTTGGTGTTGCTGACCATCATGAGCTTGTTTTTGCTTTTCTTTATCTTGTCCCCATCCTGGTCAATATCGCTTTGCAGCTTTTTTTTCTGCTCGGATAAGAGTTTGACCCTTTCTTCAATGTGGTACTTCTGTTCTTCCAGGTTTTTCAGTTCGTTCTGCAGGTTTTCCAGGTGCCTGGGAGCTTCTTCCATTCTATTTTTCAACTGGATGAGCTCGGTGTCGATCTCCTGCAGGCTGACCAGCTTTTTAATCTGCTCTATGTATTTGCTCAATTTAATCCTCCCCTTAAACTGATTTCAAGGCTTGAACACCCGATATGTGCATGGGCGTTTTTCCTTTGATATAGTGGAAATTTATACCCGGCACAGTACGCTCAAGGCTCTGATACCAGGAGTACATCATCTTTTCCTCCAGTATGAAATGCCCCACATCCAGGACGAATCCTGTGCCCTGGATGTCCAGAGCCTGATGATACTTGACGTCTCCGGTGAGAAAAACGTCAGCACCCATGGCAAAGGCCCTTGAAGCCAGGTCACCCCCGGAACCTGGGCAGTAGGCCACCTTCTGGACATATGCCGGTCTTTGGCCCATGCACACAAAGTTCTCCATACCGAGTACACTCTGTAGTCTGTCCATGAAACTGAAAAAGGATACTTTTTCTTTCCATGAGCCCATAAGGCCCAGGCCGAAAATCATGTCGTCCCCGGGAGAGTATCTGCGCTGGCAATCAACCGGACCGGCATCCGCCTCCAGGCGTTGCAGGAAGCGGTCTGCAAGCTCACTTCGCACCAGAACCCGGGAGATGTATCCATTTTCTTCATATATCTGCTCTACGTCATGGAGAAGGGCTTTTTTTCTTCCGGAAAGCTCAACAGGTGGATGGAATCGGAGTTGTTCATGGTGCACCCTGCCGGTGGGCATGATTATGCGGGGATTTTCCAGGTCCATTTCACGCAAAAGCCAGGAGACGGGGCCGCTGGAGTTGACATCCAGGGAGGTATGGGCGCTGTAAAGGGCTGTATCTGCCTGGAAAAGAAGGCTTAGCACATTGTGGAAGGTGTCGACTTTGTCCGGCAGCCGGGGTTTAATGCTCAGGGGGTGATGACAGAGTATAAAATCGCAGTTTTTTTCCAGGGCCTGGCTGATGTTTTCCGGCAGGGGGTCCAGGCACATTCCCACTGTTTTGATATGAGACCTGGAAGTGGCCACCTGCATCCCGGAGTTGTCCCACTCCAGTGCCTGGCCGGGCGGAGCGTCTTTTTCTATGGTGCTGATAAATTCATCCAGCTGCATTCAGGCTTATCCTTATGATTTCATTAAAAAACACTTGCTTTAGATCATTTGGGAATAAAAAAAGGTGCTTTCCTGTTTTTATCCGCAGGAAGCACCTTTTGGAATGCGCTTTCAGGCCCTGTACCGGGCAGTATTGGAAGCTTGCGTTTGCCGCTGTACAATGCTGATCCTTTCTTTTATAATCCACAAAAAAGAACCTGGGGAAAGCTGCTTTTACAGGGCTATGTGCAGAATTTTTTTTCCGCCAGCCGCTTCTCCAGTCTTGTTTTGTTTAAAATGGTGGGCCAACCAGGATTTGAACCTGGGACCTTCCGGTTATGAGCCGGTGGCTCTGCCAACTGAGCTATTGGCCCGAATGAATGATAAGAGAATCATATATTAATTTTTTTTCCAGAAGTCAACAGTCCCATCGTCAATAAAAAAACCCGGCCGGAGCCGGGTTTTTGCTGATCTGTCATCTATAGGTTTGTCTTAACCGTAAGCTTTTTCAAAATTGGGAACAACCTGTTTTTTACGGCTCATTACGCCGTCCAGCCATACAGATGTGCCTTCTACGGGTTTTCCGAAGGCCTTTTTCACCGGTTCAGGGTCATCGGCCAGAACCAGAAGTTCGGTGCCTTCCTTCATGATGTCTGTAAGCATAAGGTATACAGCGTTGCGTCCGCCTTCTTCCTTGACCTTCTTCATTTCTTCATAGAGAGCATCCTTGACGGGTTCGACAATGGAAAGATCCACCACTTCCAGCTGTCCGATGCCGACCTTGTTGCCGCCCATGCTGAAGTCCTTGTAGTCTCTGAAGAGAAGATCTCTGGGAGTGTCCTTGTCCACAGCGGATTTGACCTTGAACATCTCCATGCCCAGTTCGGTGATGTCTCCTACTCCGGCGGTTTTGGCCAGGGATTCACACGCTTTTTTGTCATCTTCGGTGCAGGTGGCGGACTTGAAAATTACCGTGTCGCTGAGGATAGCGCAGAGCATTGCTCCGGCAATGTTTTTGGGGAGTTCCACTCCGTAGAAGTCGTACATGGCTTTGATCACGGTGCATGTGCAGCCCACGGGCCAGATCCAGCACTCCAGAGGATTGGGGGTGGTCACGTCACCAAGCTTGTGGTGGTCTATAATCCCCAGGATCTCGGCTTCCTTGAGGTCGTCCGGGCTCTGGGCCAGGTCGGAATGGTCAACAAGAATGACTTTCTGGCCGGCCACAGAGGTCACTGTTTCCGGAGCGCTCAATCCGAATTTGTCTAAGACAAACTTGCTTTCAGGGGTCAGTTCTCCCTGGGTGGTGGGCTTGCAGTCCAGCCCCAGCTTGCTTTTCAAGTCAGCCACCGCAATGGCTGCGCATATGGAATCGGTATCCGGGTTCTTGTGTCCAAATACAAGTACTGACATAAACTACCTCCTACGATTTTTGTTTAGTTTCTTGCTTACTGCTTGTGCTTTTTAGCACTAAGTCCGTCCATTGCCAAGCTGAAATTTTGCCATTAACAAAGTAAAATTGACAATTGGCAGATGCAATCTCAACACCCTGAAAACCATCTACATTCCCGGATCATGTCCTTGTCTGCATGGTTGTATCTGTTCAGCGCCTTTAAGGAAAGCAGGGGAGAGTCAGTTTCCATGCCTCATTCAAAGCGCTTAACAGGTAGCATGGTTTTTTCTCTGCGATTCATAATGTGATAATGTGCAACAATCCAAAGCTTTTGTCCAGAGGTAAAGATGAAAACATTTTCCAGGACAGTTTTATGATCCGGGTGAAAATTTTTCCCTGGTGGAAAACAACTGGATTTTTTATTTTTTGAGCCTCTTTCAGGAAGGGGAGCATGTAAAATATTGATTTTTAGGTATTATACAGGTACTGAAGGGCGTGTTTGTTGATCTGTCAACATAAGCCTCCCCGGCCCTGTAAAGATGTTAAGCTGTTTTTTTAAATGAAGGAAATGGACCTGGAGTTTCGAGCCCCCGGGTATTTATAAGATGACTCTGGAAACAGAACTGAAATATTTTGTTTCGGACTTTGCACCGATTCTGGAGCGCATGGAACGTCTTGGATTGTCCTGCACCCACTGGTATTTTGAAGAGAACCTGGTGCTGGACACCGGTGACGGCCGGTTACGCAGCAGGGATGAACTGCTGCGAATCAGGAAAGGGCAGGGCGGCAAAATCACTTTGAAACTGCCTGTTGACGGAGCAGATCCCAGCTGCAAGCAGAGACAGGAGTTTGAGAGCGGAGTGGATAACCCTGATGAGATCCGGATAATACTCTCTCACCTGGGTTTCAGACCCTGTCTTAGGTATGAAAAGTTCCGCAGGATCTGCAGCCTTGGGGAGACCAGGATCTGCCTGGATATCCTTCCTTTTGGCAGCTTTGTGGAGCTGGAAGGACCACAGGAAAGTTTTCACGGCACAGCCATTGAACTGGGCCTGGATTCTCATGAAAAAACCGCCCTCAACTATCATGAACTGCACCAGGAATACCAGCGGGAGCATGGCCTGTCACCGGCCCTGGATTTTGTTTTTGAAGAAAATCAAAAAAAAGATCTTGCCCGCAAACTAAATGTTAAACTTTAAGGAGAAGCCAGTTGTTTACCCAGCAAGAACTTGAAAAATATGCACAGGTAATGTTCTGGGGCATGCGCAAGGCCAGGAAGCATCCTTTTGCTCCCGGGGATATTGTTCTTATCCGCTCGGATTTGAGCTGCATTCCCCTGGCCCACGAACTTTTCCGCATGTTTCTGCAGCAACAGTATCATCCTGTTCTGCGTCTTATACCTCCGGAGGAAATTGAAAAGACATTCTTTACCATGGCCCATGACTCTCATCTCGATTTTCAGCTGCCCGGTGACAGGGAACTTTATTCCAGTCTCAACGGGATGATATCCCTGCTTGGCCCGCAGTCCCTTACGCATTTAAGGGATATAGATCCTTCCAGGATCGGCAGGTTTGCAGTGGCCAAGAAATATCTGCGCGATATCCTGGAACGGCGGGAATCCCAAGGCAGCTTCGGCTGGAGCCTTTGTCTTTATCCCACAGAGGAGCTGGCTGCAAAAGCCGGACTTACCCTGGAGGAGTACAAAAATCAGATTGTGCAGGCGGTTTACCTGGACAAGGATGATCCGGTTTTTATCTGGGAGGATATATTCGAGCAATCTAAGCGGATAAAAGAATGGTTAGACAGTATGGATGTGGAATACTTTCATGTTTTGTCAAAAAATACGGACCTGAAGGTTTATCCCGGGGAAAAACGCAGGTGGGTTGGCCTTTCAGGGCATAATATCCCCAGCTTCGAGCTTTTTCTTTCCCCTGACTACAGGAAAACCCAGGGCGTATTCTTTTCAGACCAGCCGTCCTACCGCAGCGGCAACCTGGTGCGCGGGGTAAGGCTTGAGTTCAAGAACGGCAGGCTGCAGGAAGTCAGCGCTGAAGAGGGTGAAGAATTCCTTAAAAAGCAGGTCAGAATGGATGAAGGAGCTTCCATGGTGGGGGAATTTTCATTGACGGATAAGCGTTTCTCCCGCATCAGCAGATTTATGGCCCACACCCTTTTTGATGAAAACTTCGGCGGAGACAACGGCAATTGCCATATTGCCCTGGGCGCCTCCTATGCAGACACCTTTGCCGAAGATTCATCACAGCTGACGCCTGAACTCAAGGAGGAAATGGGTTTCAACGACTCCGCCCTGCACTGGGATCTTGTCAGCACCGAACCCAAAGAGGTGCATGCATATCTAAACAGTGGAGAGGTCCTGACCATTTACCGGGACGGACAGTTTACCATTACTGATGTTTGAAACATCACGATATCACAGCAGCGAAACTTACAAGTAACTACTTTTTTGGTTCCCGGTTCATAGTTCCTGGTTCCTGGTTTGTGTGTCCTGGTTCCCAGTTCCCAGTTCCTGGTTCCTGGTTTGTGTGTCCTGGTTCCCAGTTCCTGGTTAGTGGCTCGTGGTTTCTATGCATCAAAATTAAGTTTTCAGCACGGTCTACTCCCCTCCTTGGTTAAGGAGGGGTCGGGGGTGGTTCGTTCTAAATGCTCATTGACCTTTTTTTGGTTCCCAGTTCCCAGTTCCTGGTTCGTGGTTCGTGGTTTCTATGCATCAAAATTAAGTTTTCAGCACGGTCTACTCCCCTCCTTGGTTAAGGAGGGGGCGGGGGTGGTTCGTTCTAAACGCTCAATTACCTTCAGTTATTCGCAGGTCCGACTGTGTTCAGTAAATTAAGTGCAGGACAGTCCCCGAAGGTCAATAATAAGTTTCGCTTTAGCAGCAATCCAAACACCATAAGGAAATAATACATGAAAACAGTCAAGATTATGCCCTGCCTGGATATGAAGGAAGGCCGGGTAGTCAAGGGAGTCAACTTCGTAAACATAACCGATGCCGGAGATCCCATGGAGCATGCGGCCTTTTACCAGCGCCAGGGGGCGGATGAACTGGCCATACTGGATATTTCCGCCACCCAGGAAAACAGAAAGACCAGGCTGGAGTGGGTGCGCAGCGTATCAGCGGTGATAAGCATCCCCCTTACCGTGGGAGGAGGCATATCCTCCCTGGAGGATATCAAGATGGTCCTGGATGCCGGGGCGGACAAGGTTTCCATGAGCAGCGCCGCGGTCAAAAACCCTGAACTTATAGATCAGGCGGCCGGAGAATGCGGATCTCACCGGGTCACCGTGGCCCTGGATGGCCGGCGCAACCCGCAGATGCCCTCCGGTTTTGAACTGGTGGTATCCGGAGGCACCAGACCCGTGGGCAAAGACGCAGTGGCCTGGGCCCGGGAATGCCAGGACCGCGGTGCAGGATGCCTTCTGCCCACCAGTATGGACGGAGACGGCACAAAAAACGGTTATGATCTGGAGTTTACCCGGGCCATATCTGATGCTGTTGATCTGCCGGTGGTGGCCTCCGGGGGAGCCGGGGAGCTGGAACATTTTTACCAGGGAGTAGTTGATGGCGGTGCGCAGATCCTGCTGGCGGCCTCAGTATTTCATTACCGCACCCTGAGCATCACAGACGTCAAAAAGTATCTGCAGCAAAAAGGGCTGCAGGTGAACCTGTAATCATTATGTCTGAAGCAAGCATTGCACAGCGCTGTTCCGGGATAAAGCCGTTTTACGTCATGGAAATCCTGGAGCGGGCTAAGGAGATGGAAAAAAGCGGCAGGGATATAATTCACCTGGAGATTGGAGAGCCTGACTTCGATACCCCGGAATGTGTCAAAGAGGCAGCACATGAGGCCATGCACAAAGGCTGCACTCATTACACCCACAGCCTGGGCATCCCGGAACTCAGGCAGGCCATCAGCAGGCATTACCAGGACTATTACTCGGTGGAGGTTGATCCCGACAGAATCCTGGTTACTTCAGGGACATCCCCGGCCATGCTGCTGCTTTTTTCTACCCTGCTGCATCCAGGGGACGGGGTCATCCTGCCGGATCCCCACTATGCCTGCTATCCAAGCTTTATCTGTTTTGCAGGGGGCAGGCAGATAAAAATTCCCACCAGCCGGGAAGACGGGTTTCAACTGCATCCGGATAAGGTCAGAAAACATCTGAGCCGGGATGTCAAAGCCATATTCATCAACTCACCCTCAAACCCCACAGGCAATTTACTGTCGGATCAGGTCCTGCAGGAACTGGCAGGACTTGGTCCCTGGATGGTCTCGGACGAGATATATCACGGCCTGGTCTACGAAGGCAGGGAAAGAAGCATCCTGGAATTTACCGACAGGGCCTTTGTCCTGAACGGTTTTTCCAAGCTTTATGCCATGACCGGGTGGCGTCTGGGCTATCTCATTGCCCCGGAGCCTTTTGTCAGGACTTTGCAGACCCTGCATCAGAACTTTTTTATCTCCGCCAATTCCGTGGCCCAATGGGCAGCTGTGGCAGCACTGGAAAAGGCCCGGGCGGATGTCAGTCATATGAAAGAGGTCTACAATCAGAGGCGCAAGTACATGCTGGAAAGACTGAAGGGTATGGGTTTCGGCATTGGCGCTGAACCCACCGGGGCCTTTTATATCCTGGCGGATGCCGGTTTTTTGTCCAGAAATTCTTACCAACTGGCCTTTGATATCCTGGAAAAGGCCGGAGTGGGCGTTACCCCGGGAATTGATTTCGGCGACTGCGCTGAAGGCCATATCAGGTTTTCCTACGCCAACTCCCTGGAAAACATAGAGAAAGGCATGGACAGGCTGCAGCAATATGTAAATGAAAATTCCTGATTGCACCCTGTTCGTGATCGTTGAATATTATTCAGGGGTGGACTGTTGCCTGTTAATTAATGCCCACCTTATATTAAGTCCAGCCTGAATCTTTTTTAGCAGCAGGAATATTCTGCACATGCGCCTGCTCCTGCTTTCCTGACTTGATAATCATGCTCCAGTCTGTTTTTATGAAGTTGCCGGTTCCAACATTTGTAAGCATTCAGGGGGTACTCAGTTTTAGTCCCTGGCACCAGGCCTGGGGACAGTCCCGCACTTATTTTTATAAAGCTCACATCTGAATGTTTATCAGAAAAAAATAAGTGCGGGACTGTCCCCTGGTCACGCTAGAGGCGTGATTCCGGCACCCCCAGAATGCTTACCAACATTTTTGGCCGGTTGTCATCAAACTGTAACGCAGACTTCATATTATGGCATCAAGGTTGAATTAACAGCCTTTAAAACCATTGCAAAAAAGGTAAGCAGCATGAAAAAAAGCAAGATCCTGGTCATAGAGGATGAAGAGGATATCCAGAACCTGCTGCACATAAATCTGGAAGCAGCAGGATACAGGGTATTTCTCACAGATAACGGCTATGACGGGCTTAAAATCGCCAGAGAAGAGCAGCCTGAACTGATCATCCTGGACCTGATGCTGCCGCACATGGACGGCCTGGAGGTCTGTCGCCGCCTGAAAAAGGATGACAAACTCAAGGACATCATAGTCATCATGGTCACGGCCAAGAGTGAAGAGATGGACCGGGTGGTGGGTTTTGAGCTGGGCGCTGACGATTACGTGGTCAAGCCGTTCAGCATCCGTGAGCTTCTTCTGCGCATCAAGGCGGTGCTGCGCCGGGAGCACAGGTCTGATTCCGGTGTGGAAAGGATCTGGAAGCATAAAGGCCTGGAGTTTGACTTTGAGGCTATGGAGTTCAAGGTGGACGGTATTAATGTAAGCCTCACCGCTACGGAGATGAAGCTGCTCCAGGAAATGGTTCAAAACGAGGGCAGGGTGCTCACCAGGGAACGTCTTTTAAACAATGTCTGGGGCTACGAGTTTGAGGGGTACGCCCGTACGGTTGATACCCACGTACGCAGACTGCGGGCCAAGCTGGAACCCTACTCAGATTTGATTCAGACCGCCAGGGGGTTGGGATATAAATTCAGTACAGAAAAACTGCAGTAAGCATAAAACAACATTGCGGGCTCTGAAAAAAGCATGCAAAGAGAATTTTCCCTCAAAGTCAAGCTCATTGTATCCTTCTGGCTGGTACTTGTATTCTCGCTGGCTGTGCCTTCCAATTACTTCATCCAGTCTGTGGAGCAAAAGGTGGACAGCCAGCACCTGCAATATGTCCAGGAAAGAATGGAGATCGTTCAGTGGATAATTGCACAGGAGGAAGAAAAAAAGCCTGAAAAGCTGGACAGTATTCTAAAATCCCTGGATTTTCTTGATGATGCCCGGGTTTCCGTCTTGGACGCCCAGGGTATGATCATTGCCGATTCCCGCCAGCCCCGGGAGGAATTCGAGGGCATGTCCAGCTATATTGATTATCCTGAGGTTGTGCAGGCCAGGCATGAAACCGGCTATCACACGGCTTCCGATCCCTGGGAGGATGACAGGAGGCTCTATATGGCCACCAGGATAGATCTTTCTTCAGAACAGGAGGATACCGGATATCTGAGGCTGGTCACCCCTTTTTCCGGCCTGCATCCTTATTTTCAACATGTAAGCGCAAATCTGTGGAAGTTTGTTCTGCTTTCACTTTTCTTAAGCTGCATAGTTGTCTATCTCATGGTCACCTACCTGACTTTCCGGCTCAAACCCATGATCAAAATGGCCCAGTCCATCGGCCAGGGCAACTTTCAGCAGCGCATACAGGACTCTCCCGGCAGGGAGTTTGATCCTCTGGTGGAGGCCATCAACCGCATGGCTGAAGATGTTGAAAAGAGCATGGAGCTGGTTTCTTCACAGAAATCCGATCTGGAGACAATAGTAAACGGCATCAAGGACGGTCTGGCTGCCTTAGACAATCAAGGCAGAATCATCAGCTGCAATCAGTCATTCAAGAAAATTTTCCAGCATCTGGACACCATAAACGGAAAAAAGCCGGTGGAGATTTTCTTCAACAACAGCCTGCAGGCGGCCTGTGAGGAGGTTCTGGGAAATTCCATGAAGCAGACCCGGACCATGGAACTGGAAATCAAAGAGAAATTTTATGATGTGCATGTGGTATCTCCGTCAGACCAGCAGAATATCGGGGCAATTATACTCCTGCACGACATCACGGACCTCAAGAATCTGGAAAGCATCCGCAAGGATTTTGTGGCCAATGCCTCGCACGAGCTGCGCACTCCTTTGACCTCCATCAAGGGTTATACCGAGACCATGCTGCAACATCCCGATATTATGCAGGAAAAAGGTACTGAACTGCTCCAGGTGGTCATAAAAAACACAGATAATATGATTCGGCTTCTGGATGATATCCTGCAGCTTTCCCGCATTGAATCCACTCAGGACCAGGTGGCACTGGATGATGTTGATCTGGCGGCAGTCATATTCAAGTCCTGGAATAACTGCAGTCACTATACCGAGGGCAAAAACATAGTTTTTGAAAGCGAACTGGAGCAAGAAGGGCAGCTTCTGGTTCGTGGCGAAGCTGAATATCTGGGGCAGGTCTTTCAGAATCTGTTTGAAAACAGCATTAAATTTGTTCCCGGGGAGGGATTTATTCAGGTGCTGGTGAGACAAGAGGGCAATCAGGTCTGGGTTGGTGTGCAGGACAATGGTCCCGGCATCCCGGCTGCAGAACAGCAGAGGATATTCGAAAGATTTTACAGGGTCAAAAAGGACAAGAAAAAGGTCAAAGGTACCGGACTTGGGCTGGCCATCTGCAAAAACATTATCAAGGCGTTCGGAGGCCGCATCTGGGTGGAAAGCCCGGTACCGGGCAATGACAGTGGATGCATTGTCTGGTTTTCATTGAATCGCTCTTAGGTATGACTGCAATAAAGTTATCAGGCAACAAATCGCCTGGCAAGTTACGATTACCATCTTTAAGTAACAGAGGTGATATCTGCAAAATGTTGAGTCGGAACTACGATTTCACCAGTGGCCTTTTTGCCGTGATAATGAATGGCTTCGAACTCTGCTTCGATTTTTCTCAGATTTTCAGACAGGAAATATGTTTCACCGCAAAACCCGCATTTGCGGCAAGGCACATTTTCCACGAACAACATCCTGCCATCGCGTTTGTAGGTATACTCACAGACGGTGTCTTTAAAATTGCTGTTTCCACAAAAATGGCAAATATTCATTGGGAACCTCTTTCATAAGAGGTGATAAATTTTGGGACATCCAGTTTTATCCATTCGTTATCCATACAAAATACTATAATCCCGATAGAAAAAAGAATCAATGCCGCCTGACATGAATAGTGAACAAGCGGCTTCAGGCAGGCAACAGACGGTGGATTTGACTAAGGCAACTTTCTGAAAATAACGTAACAGTTTTAGGGTGGGGAGTTCTGGGCAACATGCAGAAAATTAAAAGGTCGCCACCCACCGAGGTTTATAATTCTATTTTCCGGGAGTTGCCTAAGCTTCCACCCCCCAAGTAAATCCAGGCCACGGTGTAGCTCCCCTCCTTAGCCTGTAAAGAAGCCTGGTAAGGAAGGGAGTTAAATATCGAACCACCCCCAACCCCTCCTTAGCCAAGGAGGGGAGCAGATCGAGGCGTGGCAACACTCTGTCGCATGCATCTGTATAAATACTCCGACTGGAGCTTAATTAAGCTTTCACCCCCCAAGTAAATCCAGGCCACGGTGTAGCTCCCCTCCTTAGCCAAGGAGGGGCCGGGGGTGGTTGTATGAAATCCCTTCCTTATATACATTCCAGAAGTCCGCCCCTTCAGTAAATCTGAACCGCGGTGCAGACTCCCCTCTTTATCCTGAAAAGAAGCCGGGTAAGGTCAAAGGTACCGGACTTGGGCTGGCCATCTGCAAAAACATTATCAAGGCGTTCGGAGGCCGCATCTGGGTGGAAAGCCCGGTACCGGGCAGTGACAGTGGATGCATTGTCTGGTTTTCATTGAATCGCTCTTAGGAAAGGCATCAGCCTCCTTCAAAATAATCTGTGGTATTCTCTAAATCTTTTGCGAGTGAGCCGCGCTCCACGTTTATCTGCCTGGCCAGAAATATTTTCACCAGGCTCTGGTAGGGTATGTCTTTTTTGTTGGCCAGGAGTTTGAGTTCAGCAATCATTGCCTCGGGAAGCCTTAAGGATATGGACTTAAGGGAGGGCTTAAGGTCAGGGAAAGAAATTTTTTTAAACTCGTTGGGATCAAAGTAGTCAAGAGGCGATTCATGAGCCCAGAATTCCCTTTCCTGGTCTTCGTTTTCAAAGTGTGGAATTCTATTGTGCTTTGTCATGATAGTATATCCTCTCTTTTTTATTCATGTCCCTGGCTGAGATCACCCTGATCAGGCTTTTCCTTATTGTGAATATCATTGTTAAAAGACGTCCGCCATCTGTTTTTCCAAAAGCCGCCAGTCGCTTCTCAACCAGTGAGTGCCTGTGGTCATCAAGGATAATCAGAGGCTTATTAAAGAAAACCTGCTCACATTCCCAGTTCTGAACATCATGCTTGATGAGATTTTTGTCAAAATTTCCTTCATACCAGTCAAAACCTGTTACCTTCTCAAGCATGTAATACATATTCAATCTGTATATTTTAACAATATACCTGTCAAGCCAATGAACTGCTCACATAGTCAGCTTTCATCCAACGTATCTGTCAGCGCTTTTAAGAAAAGCAGGGGATAGTAGCTTTGACTAAACACGGTCGTCAAACAGGCAGGAATGCTTGATGCTGGTGCCCTGAACGATGAACATGGTGGTTTCGGCTATGTTGGTGGCCAGGTCCGCCACCCGTTCAAAGCGCCTGGCGATATTTATGCTCTGTACGCACTGCTCAACCGCCTGGCTGTTTTGACTCATATGTTCGATGCTTAGCTTGAGGACTTTTGAGTTTATTTCATCCACCTCGAAATCCATGCGGCAGACATTTATGGCCCTTTCTGTATCCGGAGAGGAAAAGGCGATTATGGCTTCCTGGAGCATGTCATAGGCTTTCTGGCCCATGATCTGGATCTGATCGTAAAAATCCAGGGGAGGGTGCAGGCTTAAAAAAATGCTTGCATCGGATATGTTGGCAGATTCGTCCCCTATACGTTCCAGATCCTTGCTCAGGCGCATGGCCCCCAGGATAAAGCGCAGGTCCCTGGCCACGGGCTGCTCCAGGGCCAGGAGGCGCAGGCAAAGCTGGTCAATGAGCACTTCCAGTTCATTGATCTGCTTGTCATGATCCACCACTTCCTGGGCCAGATCCGCATCCATGCGGGAGAAAGCGTTCACGGTCTTGCTCAGTGCCTGCTCCGTCTGGACCACCATCTGCATGACCTTCATATTCAGCCTGTCCAGTTCCTGTGTCAAATGTGTCATATTCTGTCTCCTGATAAGATGAAATTATCCGAATCTGCCGGTTATATATTCTTCGGTTGTTTTTTCTCTGGGGTTGGTGAACATGGTGATGGTATCCCTGTACTCAATAAGTTCTCCCAGATACATATATGCAGTAAAGTCTGAAACTCTGGCTGCCTGCTGCATGTTGTGGGTGACGATTACAATGGTATAGCTTTCTTTTAGATAATAAATCAGCTCTTCTATCTTGGATGTGGAAATGGGGTCCAGAGCAGAACAGGGTTCGTCCAGCAGAATCACATTAGGTTCAATGGATATGGCCCTGGCAATGACCAGCCTCTGCTGCTGCCCGCCGGATAATCCCAGGGCGCTTTCATGCAGCCTGTCTTTGACCTCATCCCAAAGGGCCGCTCCTTTCAGGGATTTTTCCACCACTTCACTTAAATGCTTTTTGTTTCTTATTCCCTTGAGGCGCAAGCCAAAGGCGATATTGTCGAAGATGGATTTGGGAAAAGGATTGGGTTTCTGAAAGACCATGCCCACTCTGCGCCTGAGTTCGGCCACATCAACTTTAGGATCATATATATTTTCTCCGTCCAGTTTTATTTCCCCCTGCACTCTGCATATATCTATCAGATCGTTAAGCCGGTTGAAACAGCGCAACAGGGTTGATTTGCCGCAGCCGCTGGGACCGATAAAGGCTGTGGCCCGTTTTACAGGAATCTTCATGTTAATGGATTTCAGGGCCTGGTTAGAGCCGTAAAAAAGGTTGAGATCCTTGACCTCCA
>NZ_QYZY01000105.1:0-14036 GCF_003838035.1 Desulfonatronospira sp. MSAO_Bac3
GGGCCATCTACGAGATGGAAAAACGCTACGACCGCATGGCCGCCCTGGGTGTGCGCAATATAGAAGGCTATAACCAGAAGCTGGCCTCTTTCGGGGACAATCCCCCGGAAGGCTTTGAAGACCAGGAGTCCATGCCCTACCTGGTGATCGTGGTGGATGAGATGGCTGATCTCATGCTCACCGCGGGCAAGGAAGTGGAAATGGGCATCGTCCGCCTGGCCCAGCTGGCCAGAGCAGCCGGAATTCACCTTGTCCTGGCCACCCAGAGACCTTCGGTGGATGTAGTCACCGGCATAATCAAGGCCAACTTTCCCTCCAGGATAGCCTTTCAGGTGAGCTCCAAACATGATTCGCGGACCATTCTGGACAGCGTGGGCGCGGAATACCTGCTGGGGCACGGGGATATGCTCTTCAAGAGCGCCGGAGGGCAGATGCAAAGGATCCACGGGGCCTTTGTCCAGGAAGAGGAGATAGCTTCAGTAGTGCAGTTCTGGAAGGACAAGGCCGGGGCTGAGTTTGAACTGGATTTCAATGAGTGGAAAAACAGTGAAAATGGTCAGAACGGTCAGGACTTGGAGTCGGATCCGGTGGTGGATGATCCCAAGTATGCCCAGGCGGTGGAGTTCATTCAGGAACAGGGCAAGGGATCAATTTCCCTTATCCAGCGCCGTTTCCGCATAGGTTACAACAAGGCGGCCCTGTTTATTGAACAGATGGAAAAAGACGGTATCCTGGGACCGTCGGATGGCAGCAGGCCCAGGCAGGTGCTCAAACCAAAATAGCTGAGAATCAGTGCAGCATTTCCAGGTCCGTAACCATTCAGGGGGGTGCCGGAATTGACCTGGGGACAGTCCCGCACTTATTTTTCCAGCGCCAAAAGCTGAAAATGGTTCATCAGGAAAAAAATAAGTGCGGGACAGTCCCCAGGCCTTGTGCCAGCAATCAACACCGAGGACCCTTTGAATGGTTGCCCAGACCCTGACCCCCAAGGGGCTGTTGCCCTGGCAAAAGTTTGTTCTGGCTTATGTCCTGGGCATCTGGACCCTGAAATATCCTCTGGCAGGTCTTGCAGGCCTGCTGCTTGTCCTGCTTTTTCTCCCCTTCAGGGACGTCTGGCGCAATATGATCCTGGCCGGGGTGTTTATGGCGGCTTTTTTGCTGGCCTGGTTCAGACTTCCAGACCCGCCTGGTTATATCCCGGATCCCATCCAGGCCCAGGAGCGGGTGTGGCTGCAGGGTGAAGTGGAATCTGTGAGTTACCAGCCCGGGGACAGACAGCGCCTTATTCTGAAAAACCTGCTCATTGAACCGGACCGGGAGCCTGTTAAGCTTCCGGGCAGACTTGTTTTCACCTGGAAAGATGCTCCGGTAGAGGCGGCTCCGGGGCAGAAGTTCCAGGCTCACGTAAATGTCAGGCCGGTGCAGGGCATGGCCAATTTCGGGGTCTGGAACAGCGAGTTTTTCTGGCGTACCCAGGGTGTTTTCTGGAGGAGTTTTGCCGAGGGAGAGCATTTCTGGCACCGTGTGGACCGTGAACCGGGCAGAAGCCATGTAATGCGCAGCCGCCTCAAGGAGAGGACCCTGCAGGGACTGCATCTTGAAGGCGTAGATGAAGAACAAAGAGCCAGGATCCAGGCAATGGGTCTGGCTCTTTTTTTTGGTGATCGATCCATGCTGGAGCCGGAAGTGCTGGAATGGGTGCGCCTGGCTTCCCTGGCCCATACCCTGGCCCTTTCAGGGCTGCACCTGGGCATCATGGCCGGCATGGGGTTTTTGCTGGCTGCGGGCATTGGATACCTGTACCCTCGAGTTTACCTGCGGCTGCCCTTCATGAAGCTGGGAATCCTCGTGGCTGCTCCCATATGCATTGTTTACCTGTGGATGGGCCAGTTTCAGCCAACGCTTATCAGGGCCGGGATCATGCTTGCCTGCTGGGGGTGGTATCTCTTTGCCAATCAGCGACGGGTGCTCCTGGACGGGCTTTTCATGGCCGCAGCTGCCATCACCCTGTACAATCCGTGGTCTGTATTCGACCTGCGGCTGCAGCTGTCAGTCATGGCTGTGGCGGGAATAGCCCTGATCATCCCCCTGGTGGAAAGGCTTTTCAAGAACATGGAGGAAAAAGGGGTTTCCAGGGTGTTCAAGTATTTTCTTGGGCTGGCCGGGGTGACTCTGGCCGCCAATGTGGCCCTGCTGCCCATTCAGGCCTGGACTTTCAACTATTTCAGCCCTCATCTTTACCTGAACCTCATCTGGCTGCCGGTGCTTGGCTTTCTGGTGCTACCCGCCGGGTTTGCAGGCGTTATTGTTTCCACTGTACCGGGACTGACTTTTGCCGGGGATATTCTGCTGGGCCTTGCCGGGCACCTTCTGGGGTATTTCATATCCGCCCTGGAATTTATGCACAGCAAGGATCTTCTGCACCCCATCATCACTTATCGTCCTGCATGGGTGGAGATATTCGCCTATTATCTGCTCCTGGGGATCATTATACATGCCGGGTCTATTGAGTGGAAGAAAGAGCGCGTCCTTCTGGGTCTGGGGTTGATGTTGTGTCTTGTGATTGTGCCCCGGGCGGGACAGATTCAGGATGAGAGCCTGACAATGCGGGTGCTGGATGTGGGACAGGGGCAGGGCATTGTACTGGAGCTTCCGGGTGAAGAAAGGATTATGGTGGACGGCGGAGGCAGCTGGAACCCGGATTTTGACCTGGGCCGAGCCGTGGTAACCCCGTCGCTCACCTGGCGCACCCGTCCCCAGAGACTGGACAAAGTGGTTTTGAGCCACGCTCACGTGGATCATTACGGCGGGCTCTTTTATCCTTTGAAGTACCTGGGGGCGGATAAATACCTGCACAATTCCATCTGGCCGGCTGAACAGGACCGGCTGCGCCTGAAAAAAGCCCTGGACAGGCAGGAGGTGCAGGAAGGGGTGCCGGGCAAAGGCGATGTCCTGGAGTTTGACGGGGCAGTTGCTCTGGAGGTGCTGCATCCTGGGGACCCTGACAAGTACGAGCTCTTGAACGATTCGTCCCTGGTTGTGCGGCTGATCTGGAAAGGCCGGCCGCTGGCCCTTATTCCAGGGGATATCGAGGCCCGGGGGCTGGAGGATCTTCTGGATACGGAACAGGATATTTCGGCCCGGGTCCTGCTGGTGCCGCATCACGGCAGCCGCAGCAGCGCTGACCCGGAGTTCTACCGCCGGGTGGACCCGGAGCTTGCAGTGGTTTCCCGGGGATTCATGAACAGGTTCGGAGTACCGCACCAGGAAGTCAGAAATATAATCAGGGATCTGGATATTTCCATGTATGACACTGCCGTGCACGGGGAAGTGATTTTTACCTGGGACAGTCCGGACAGTGATCCAGTCATCCGCTGGGCCAGGGACAGAACCGGCCCTGGTGGAGTACCGTACTGGTATTGAGTGCATTTTCAGATGGACCTGCCGCAACAGGTGGAAACGCCAATAATGCAGCAGTAAACCAACTCCATAGCTCTTTGTTTTTTTGACTTTTTGCAGTCACGTCTTTGCAGGTGCATCTGAACAAATCAGCGTTACCCCCAGCATTCCAGGATCAGAGGGGCATTTATTCGCTGAAAGTGGCGGACATTGTTTGTAACCAGCGCAGCTCCAGCAGATAATGAGTGAGCCGCAATCATCATATCCAGTTCACCAATGGGTTGGCCGGTTGATACCAGCTGATACCGGATGCCGGCATACCAGTCAGCTGCCTCGACATCCCAGGGCAAAATCCGAACAATCTTAAGGAGGTGGTGCACAGCCAGATGCAGACGGTGGTCAGCAGGCAAGCGTTTCAAGCCATATTTCAACTCAGCGCGGGTCATCACTGAAATACAAATCCTGGCAGGCAGTATTTTCTTCAGTCTTGCCTCAAGATCAGGAGATTGCCCCTTGATGAGATAGCTTGTGAAGTCAGTATCCAGCATGTAAAGCATGATTCATACTGCTTTGTCAGTTTCAAGGTTGACAGCATCATCAAACACACCGCTTTCTTGAGGAAGAATATTCATGGGCCTCTCCGTCATGAAATCTTCAGGCACATCCAAGGAGTGAATCAGATCGAAAAAATCTTCCCAGGTATTAGCACCGGGGCTGCTGGAAAGCACCACATCCCCTGTTGTTTCATCTCGAGTAACATATACCTCATGGCCATCAAAACGAAACTCAGCAGGGAGGCGAACAGCCTGGCTGCTACCGTTTTTAAATAACCTGGCGGTGCGTGTTTCTTTTTTCATATCCGTTGTCCTCCTGCTTAACTTTTATTTAGTATATACATGGGTATATGCTACACTCTAATTTTGTCAAGTTTACTTCTTTGCCGTATTAATACGCCCTGGATGATTGTAACCATTCAGGGGGCAGGTACCGGCCAAGGGGACAGTCCCCGCGACACTTTTCCTTCACGAATACAAAAAGTACAGACGCGAAATTAAGTGAAGCTTCACAGTCATTACTCAGCGGGGACAGTCCCCTGGCCTAATGCCATGAGTCACCACCGAAGACTCCCTGAATGGTTACGAATGGTTTCGAACGGTTACAGAAAAAATAATTACATGGCTGTCCCCGGGGGTCAATAAAACAGTTTCGCTGCAGGGACAATTATTCAGGTGGCATATGTTTTTCTCTGCTTTCAGGGTACGGATTTATATCAGCGCACGACATCCAGAAACTGCAGGTGCTTTTCATAGTGGTCCAGGATGTCGGTAATGATCTGATCCTTTGTCCAGTTCATGATGTCGTAGTCCTGACCGCCTTCGCGCAGGTGCACCTCGGCGCGGTAGTATTTGCGTTCCTGCCCGGGTCTATTGACGCTGGTGGCGCGCAGGGTAAAGGCCGGGGGCTCGTATTCCCTGGGCCGTACCGAGTAGAAGAAGTCAATCTCCTCCCCATGCAGGACCTCCAGCCAGACCCGGCCATCCTCGCCTTCCTGAATACTGGTCTGTATGCCCCGCATCTCCATTTCCTGGGCCACTTCTTCCATGGCCGGCCACACGGTCTGCTGGATAAAGTTCAAAACTTCCTTTTTGGTGGGCTGATAGACAAGAGTCTTGAGCCTTTTCTTCCATGAACCCGGCTGGGAAGAATAAGGCATGGTTGTGGCGTGCTTCAAAGTGACTTTTTTGACCACTTCCATGCGCACCGACTTGTAAAGCCCCAGGCACATGAGAAGCATTATGGCTGTAAAGGGCAGGGCACTGGCAATGGAAGCCGTCTGCAGGGCCCCCAGACCCCCGGCTACAAGGAGCACTGCAGCCACGACTCCTTCGGATGTGGCCCAGAAAATGCGCTGCCAGACAGGCGCATTTTCCTCGCCTCCGGAGGTGAGCATGTCGATGACCAGCGAGCCGGAGTCCGAGGAGGTGACGAAAAAGGTGACCACCAGGATGGTGGCGATAAAGGATATTATTGTGGACAAAGGCAGGTGCTCAAAGAACCTGAACAAAGCCACGGTTGCATCTTCGCTGACTGCATCCCCGAGATGGGTCATTCCCTGGATCATGATCATGTGCAGGGCGGTGTTGCCGAAAAAGGTCATCCAGATGAAGGTAAAGCCCACCGGGACCATGAGCACACCCACTACAAACTGGCGGATGGTGCGGCCCCGGGAGACCCGGGCGATGAACATGCCCACAAAGGGGGACCAGGCTATCCACCAGCCCCAGTAAAAAAGGGTCCAGCCCCCTATCCAGTCCGTGGGATCATAGGCATGCAGGTTGAAGGTCATTTCAGCCAGGTCTGCGATATAGGCCCCGGTATTCTGAGTGAAGGTCTGCATCAAAAAGACCGTCGGCCCGAAAATGAGTACAAAAATCACCAGGCCCACAGCCAGGATCATGTTCAGCTCGGATATGCGTTTAATGCCTCCGTCCAGGCCCATGACCACGGAAATGGTGGCAATGACAGTGATGACGGCTATAAGCAGGATCTGCACCCAGATGTCTATGGGTACACCGAAAAGATATTCCAGTCCGGCGTTGATCTGGGTCACTCCCAGTCCCAGAGATGTAGCCACCCCGAACATGGTCCCCAGTACGGCAAAGGTATCCACGGCATGGCCTATGGGTCCGTAAATACGTTCCCCGATTAGGGGATAAAATGCGGAGCGGATGGTCAGGGGGAGATTGTGCCTAAAGGCGAAATAGGCCAGGGAGATGGCCACTACTGCATAGATGGCCCAGGCGTGCAGGCCCCAGTGAAAGAAGGTGATCTTCATGGACTCCCGGGCCGCTTCAGGAGTACCCCCTTCACCCACCGGCGGGCTCAGGTAATGCATGACCGGCTCGGCCACTCCGAAGAACATGAGCCCGATACCCATGCCGGCGGAAAAAAGCATGGCAAACCAGGATATATATGTATAGTCAGGTTCGCTGTGGTCAGGGCCGAGCTTTATGGTGCCCAGGGAGGACACTCCAAGGAAGATAACAAAAACCAGAAAAGTGGCCACGGAGAGAATGTAGAACCAGCCGACGGACTCGGCTATCCATCCCTGAACACTGCCAAAGATTTCACCGGCTCTTTCGGGACTGCTTATTGTCAGTACAACGAAAATAATGGTCAGAAGGGCGGAACTGAAAAAAACAGCCGGATTGATTTTGATCCACGATTTTTCTGTGGACAGGGGAGAGGTATTTTCTTCCATTGGAATGCTCCTGAGGTTGGATAAATATTCTGGGCTGTTTCCTTGACCCTGCGCGGAAAAGAGGCCCCTTCTGGGCAAATTCAGAAAAAGGAAGGGATTTCATACAACCACCCCCGGCCCCTCCTTGGCTAAGGAGGGGAGTTAACGCCGGGCCAGTAATCCTATACGGAGGAGCAGGCAGGGTATGAGAAAACAGTTGCCAACATGTTTTTCCGATATTTTTGTTAAGCGCCTACCACTACAGCGAAACTTATAAAATACAGTATGGTATCTCAATTGGGGACAGGCACCCCCGCACTTATTTTTCTGAAGGATGATTAACAGGTTTTAAAAATAAGTGCGGGGAGATCCAGTCCCCGGAGGTCAATAAATAAGTTTCGCTGTAGTGCTACTCTTTGTACTCCTTGAAAAAAAATTCTTCAAGCCTTGATATATTTTTCACCAGATAGCTTACAGGATAGACTTTGACCCGGGATGCAAAGAGGATTAAGGAACATGCCCAATGGACAGAATGAATATTCTACCGGATTTTATCAGGCAAAAACCGGGCCTGGCGCTTTTTGCCATGCTGGCGGTGGCGGTTTCCGGGTTCGGACAGACCTTTTTCGTCTCGGTTTTCGGGGAAGAAATCCGTACCTCTGCCGGGCTTTCGCACACTGCTTACGGCAGTATCTACAGCCTGGCCACCCTGGTAAGTGCGGCCATGCTCTTCAAGTTCGGCAGGCTGGTTGATATCTGGCCTCTTTCCAGGGCTGTGCTGCTGGCCACAGCCATTCTTGCCCTGGGGTGCCTGCTTGTGGGCCTCAAGGGCGGGGTGCTGTTGCTAAGTGTTGGTTTTTTCTGCATACGCTTCGGTGGGCAGGGTCTTTTCGGGCATATGGGCATGACCACGGCTGCCAGGTATTTTTCTGCTCACAGGGGCAAGGCAGTGGCTCTGGCCGGCTCGGGATTTCCCCTGGCTGAAGCTGTCCTGCCTGCCAGTGCTGTGTTCATGGCTGCTCTCTGGGGGTGGCATGTTCCCTGGCTGGCCTCTGCCGGATTCCTGGTGCTGATGGTTTTGCCCCTGCTGTATTATCTGACCAGGGATATACCAGCTCCTGTTCAGGACCTGGCGGGCAAAGAAGCCAAAGACTCTCCCAGAAGCCACACCCGGGAAGAGGTGGTAAGGGACAGGGGTTTTTACATGGTCCTGCCTGCGATTCTGGCCTCACCGTTTATGGTCACAGCCCTTTTGTTTCACCAGGCTGCCGTTGCCTCCATGCAGGGATGGTCCATGCATGTTGTGGGTACGGCATTTACCTGTTATGCTGCGGGGCACCTGGGAGCGCTTCTGGGGACAGGTCCCCTGGTGGACCGCATCAGTGCGGGCAAAACCCTGCCTCTGGCGGTGCTGCCCATGGCAGCCGGCCTGATGATACTTGCGGCTTTCCAGGGGATATGGGTGGCATATGTTTACCTGGGGCTCATGGGCATGACCCACGGCATGACCGCTACAGCCGGAGGGGCTGTCTGGGCGGAGCGCTACGGTCTGCTTCACCTGGGCTCCATCAGGGCCATGGCTCAGTCAGCGGTGGTTCTGTCTACAGCGGCTGCTCCTCTGCTGGCGGGTTTTCTGCTGGATCAGGGGCTGGGCATAAATATTCTGGCTGCCATTCTGGCAGCAACAACTCTGACCTGCGGGGTTCTGGCACGCTTTGCCCCTGCCCCCCGGAGTTAGATGCCAGAAGATAGAAGAATCAAAATGAAGACAAGACCATGAAAGATACCAACAACAAACAAAGAAATACAACCGGCTGCAGCCGCAGGGATTTTCTGGCTGCAGCCGGTATGGCCGGAGCCGGACTGGTGGCCTGGCCGGGATTTGCGGCCCATGCAGGTGAAGGCAAGCCCGAAGCTTCCCGCACGGGAGTCGGTCTGGCTCTGGGTGCAGGCGGTGCCAACGGCCTGGCCCATATTGCAGTGCTGGAAGCCCTGGACGAAATTAAAGTCCGGCCAAAAATCATTGCCGGAAGCAGTATAGGGGCCATTCTGGGAGTTCTGTATGCTTCGGGCATATCAGGCCGGGAGATGCGCGAGGCAGCCCTGGAAATCTTTGACTCCCAGCCCAGCATCTGGGGAGGGTGGCTGGAGAGAATCACCGGCAGCGGACTTCTGGATATGCTCAGGCCCGGCCTTGGAGAGGGCGGACTGCTGGACCCTGAAGGAGTCCTGGACTTTGTGCGGGAAAAGATCCAGGTGCAGGACTTTGAAGAGCTGCAAATTCCTCTTAAGGTGGTGGCTACAGACTTCTGGAGGCGGGAGCAGGTAGTATTTGACTCCGGGGAGATCATCCCGGCCATCGAGGCCAGTATGGCTGTTCCGGGGCTGTTCGCCCCGGTGCGCTACCAGGACAGGCTCCTGGTGGACGGGGCCATAGTCAACCCGGTGCCTTTCGATCTGGTATTGGACAGGTGTGATATTTCAGTTGCTGTGGATGTATCCGGGAAGAGTTCCCCGGATAACAAGGAGCGCCCATCCTACCTGGACACTATATTCGCCACCTTTGAGATAATGCAGGAATCCATAATGCAGCAAAAGCTAAGGATATATTCTCCGGATATTTATTTACGCCCGGAAGTAGTGGATGTGCGCCTGATGCAGTTCAACAAGATAAAAAGGATCCTTAAGGAGGCCGAGCCTGCCAGAGAAAGGCTTAAAGAAGAGCTGGAAAGGCTTTTATAGGCCCTCCGCTTCCTTTTGCATAAAGACTTGGCCGGAGGGGCCGGCATATACAGTTGTAATAATGCGCTCCCGCCTTCTGGAGGGAGCGCATTTTTTCGTCAGTTTTACGGTTATTCTTCTTCTTTCAGCCTGTTGACCAGTTCGCTTAATTCCTGGGCCTGCTGGGCCAGGTCGGAAATGGCCTGGGCCGACTGCTGCATGACGTCCGCGGTCTCCTGGGAAATGCGGCTTATTTCCTCCATGCTTCTGTTTACCTCCTCGCTTGCCGAAGACTGTTCCTCGCTGGCGGTGGCGATGGAGCGGACCTGGTCCGCTGCCTGCTCTGCCAGGGCCACGATTTCCTTGAGGGCTTCACCGGAATTATTAGCCAGTCCGGTGGATTCGTCCACCAGCTGCGCCACCTTATCCATGCCCTGGATATTTTCATCCGCACCGCTCTGTATGGATGAAATGGCCTCGCCGACTTCCTTGGTGGCCTTCATGGTCTTTTCCGCCAGCTTGCGCACTTCGTCGGCCACCACAGCAAAGCCCCGCCCGGCGTCACCGGCCCGGGCCGCTTCTATGGCCGCGTTGAGGGCCAGAAGGTTGGTCTGGTCGGCTATGTCTTCAATGACGTTCATTATCTGGCCGATCTGCTCGGACTGCTTGCCCAGCCCGGCCAGGCTGTCCTTCATCTCGCCGGCCTGCTGCTGCACCCTGTTGATGGCCTGGACCGACTGTTTGACCACGTCCGCCCCTTCCAGGGCCTTAGTCCTGGCCTGATCCGAGCTTTCAGCAGCGCTGGAGGCGTTTTTGGCCACTTCCAGGACAGTGGCATTCATTTCCTCCATGGCTGTAGCGGTCTCACCGGTGCGCTGCTTCTGCTGTTCAGCGCCGCGGCTGGACTGCTCCACCTGGGCCGATAGTTCGTCGGAAGCCGAGGTCATGCGCTCCACTACTTCTTCAATCTGACCGGCCGCCTGCAGCATTCCCTCGCGCTTGGCCTTCCTGGCCTGCTCCAGGGCTTCCTCGGCCTCGGACCTGAACTGTTCAGCCTTTTCAGTCTCCTGTCTGGCCTGTTCCTTCTTTTCCTCGGCTTCGGAGATCTTTTCCTTGAGGTTATCCACCATCTTCTGCAGGCTGTGTCCCAGATCCTGCATTTCATCCCGGGAATCGACCTGAAGCTTTTGCTCCAGGTTTCCGGCTGAGACCTGGCTGGCAAAGCCGGTTATTTTGTTCAGAGGTCTTAATATGGTCCGGTTGGTGTTGTAGAAGGTGATTCCGGCCAGGATGAGCAGCAGAAGGGCCATGGTGCCCACCAGGGTGTAGGTGAGATTGCTGATCATGGCCTGTTCGCGGGAGATGTCCAGGACATAGGCCATTACTCCCACCTGATCTCCGGAATAATCCATGATGGGAAAAGCGGCCACGGAATAGTTGCCTTCCTGGTGTACAGACAGCTCAGTGCGGCCCGTATCCAGAATATCCGCGCTGATCATGCGCTCCAGGTCCCGGTCGTCAGCACCCATGACCTGGACATACCTGTTGTCCAGAACCGGATACTCGGATTCATCCTGCAGCCGGGTGGCTATGTCCAGGAGGTCCTCGTTCATGTACACCAGCAGGTGCTCACCCTCACCTTCGGCTGCAGCTTCCACCACCGGGTCAAAGTCGATGAGCATTTCCACCGAACCCAGCTGGTCGCGCTCCTCTCCCATGACCGGCAGGACATTGCGCAGGGTGAAGCCGCCCCGGCCCACCTCCAGGCCCTGGGCAGGGGTGCCGGTATTGTTGACATGCATGACAGTCTCTCTAAACTCGGAAATATCATCGGAAACATCCTCCCAGTTGCCGTCCACCATGGCGTTTTTGTCCCGCCAGATGCGCACCAGACTGCGGCCGTTGGGCAGGTGAAAGTGCATCATCAGGTTTTCGTCCCGGGTTTCCTTGAAGCCGTCAAGCATGTCCGACAGATCCTGGCGCAGCATCTCCCGGCCTTCCTGGGATTCAGGCGAGCGCAGGTCATCTATGTCTCCCTGCAGTGCAGTGCGATAAGCCTGCTGCACCTCGGGCATGCGGATAAACAGCGAGGATACGGCTTCGGATTCCTGGGTGGCCAGAGACATGGCCCCCTGGATTTCGGCCTGCTTGTTTTCCGACAGTCGCTGGATGAACTCGTTGCTGACCACGGCCAGCTGACGGCCCAAAAGAAAGTAAATAATCAGGATAAGTACTGCCAGGGCGATTATCAGGGGCAAAATTATTTTACCCCGCAGTCTGAGATTGAAAAGCTGTTTCATGGATCCTCCTTGTTTTATACTGCCGCATGCCGGGAAAGGCTGCTTTTTTCAGTCCGTAAAGTAAAGATTCAAAGTCCAGGAGGGTGGCCAGGCCCACCTTCAGCCTGGCCACTCCGGTAAAATAAAAGTCTGCCATCATCAGCAGTCTGCTGTTGCTTTAAGCGTCTTGCCCGATCATGTTTTTTCTACAATGTTGCTGATTTATGAAATAATGCAGATAAAAGCTGATTCGGTGAAAAAAGAGGTTTCTTTAGCCTGCCTGAGACCTGAATGCTTGCCATCAGTCAGTAGAACAGGTTTGTCCAAAATAAAAGTGGTGCTTGAATTTTGCGTTGCCAGATATGCACTCCTGGGGCGGGTTTGTCAATGCATACTCAATGATTGTTAAGTCGATTTGACAGGGGGCGGGTTGCTGCAAGTGAAAAAGGGGCGTTGTCTTTCGGGCCAGGCAAAAGCCAGCTCAAGAAAATCTATTGTCAATCATCATAAGTTCCTGCTTTCCCAGTCGAAGCCTGCGATATTACGCTCCCGGGGGTCGAACTCTACCCCGATGAGATAGATTTTCCGGCCGGGTGCGTGGTACTGGTCCGCATATCGCCTGGACCTGATCTGCTCCAGGGCACTGCCCGGGGTTTTGTCCAGGCCCTGAACCTTGAATTCAAAAATAAAGACTTTGTCCTCCAGCTTGACCGTCAAATCTATCCGGCCCATGCTGATGGCGTCCTCAGGGATGACCTCCAGTCCCAGGGCGGCAAAATAGCAGTAAAAAATCGAGGCGTAATAGCCCTCGTACCCGGCCAGCTGGTTTTTGCGGTACCAGTCATGGGGAATGGAGGCGAAAAAGGCGTGAAAAATATCTTTCAGGGCTTCCGGATTCTCCGCCTCCAGGGCATCCAGGGCCGCGAACTTGGTCTTTTCCGAAGCGGAGAGGTTGCCCGTGAGATAGGGCAGCAGGGAATCGGTCAGGCTCTGCTTCACCTCCTGGTTGGGGTAGCTAAGAAAGAAGCGCCTGGTCCCGGCGGTCTGGGAAACCTTCCTGATGGTCAGGTACCCGGCCTGAAACATCAGGGTCTCTACCTCCAGGTGATCCACATCAAAACTGCCCAGTAGCTTTTCACTGGCCTGGACCTGTTCCAGATCCGGAACAAAGTATTTCCGTTCCTGCATGAGCTTGATCAAAAAACTGGGAGTGCCGGTCTCAAACCAGTATGGCCGCAGTTCCTTAGAGTCCAGATAGAGCAAAATATCAAAGGGATTATAGACCTCTTCTCCCAGCCAGCTGTAGCCGTTGTACCAGTACCGGACCTGTTCCAGGTCTACACCTGCAAGCCGGTCCGCAAACACGGTTTCCAGGTCCTTCTGGGTATAGCCGCAGATTGCAGAGTAGCGTCTGTCTATGGTGATGTCCTGGAGATTGTTCAGCCCGCTGAACAAAGAGACCTTGCTGAACTTGGAGACCCCGGTGATAAAAACAAACTGGATATACGGGTCACTGTCCTTGATCACGGAATAGTAGTTCTTTAACTCATCCCTGAGGGCCGCGGCGGTGTCCCGGTCCTCGATATTGTCCAGAATGGGCTTGTCGTATTCGTCCACCAGGATAACCACTTTCTGGCTGAATCTGGAATACAGGGAATAAATCAATTCGGCGAAGCGTTCGCGCAAATCAGGACGTTTAAGAGTGATGCCGTATTCCATCTCCTGATTTTCCAGAATTGTTCCAAAGCGTATTTCCAGGTCCTCAAGCTTTTGCAGGTGCCCGGACCCGAAGCTGATATGGATCACCGGATTGGTTTGGTTCCAGTCCCAGTTCTCTTCCAGGTAAAGCCCCTGAAACAGATCCCTCTTGCCCTGGTAAGCGGCCTTGATGGTGCTTAAAAACAGGCTCTTGCCAAACCGCCTAGGTCGGGAGAGGAAGTAGTATTTACCCTGGGAGGTTACCTCGTGCACGAATCCGGTCTTGTCCACATAATAATATCCTTCCTGGATCAAGTTCTCAAAGGTCTGGATCCCTATGGGCAGTTTTTTCATGATCAGCTCCTGGTAAATGCTATGGTTGCCCGGTTCAGTTCTTGGGTCAAAAGTTAGAGCCAGAGTGAAAGAGAGTGGGACAGGCACATACTGCTTGTAATCATCTTCACATTTCGCGCTTGACGCGAAGTGTGCAATTAAAAAGGAAGAGAGTTCAAGTACAGTGTTCCGGATCAATGTCCAGGATCAAGGCAACAGCATTTTTAACGGCATCCATCTCCGCTGAGTTGATCTGCCCGAGCTTTTCCAGAAACCGTTGATGGCTGAGGGACCTGAGCTGATAACAGTCGATGGCGGACTTTTTCTGAAGGGCATTGGACACGCTGGGTTCCAGGCAGACAAAA
>NZ_QYZY01000106.1:0-1541 GCF_003838035.1 Desulfonatronospira sp. MSAO_Bac3
CATAGTTCCCCTGGTCTTTTATCACGGAACAGCCAGGTGGAATTATAGCCTGGAGTTTTCTGACCTCTTTAATCTACCGTCGGAGCATTACAGGAAGTATATTCCAAAGTTTGAACATCTCCTGCATGAAGTCCCGGTGATCAATAAGAAAAAGGTCAAATCCTCCATTACCCTTGAGGTTTTTCACCTGGTCCTTGAATACATATTTTATCCGGAAAAAAGAGATAAGATACATGAAGCTTTAGAGCTGTTGTTTAAAGGTTTGGGTGCCAAAGAAGCTCATGAAATCTTTGCAATCCTGATCAAGTATTTGCTTATAGCCACGGACGAAACGCCCGAAGAGGCAGAAGAGAAGGTCAAACATCTTCCCAAAGGAGGAGAAACCGTGAGAACCACAGCAGAAGTATTGGAAGAACGAGGTTACAATAAGGCCATTAAGGAAAAACCTGTGTGGGAGAAACAAGCTGAACTAAAAAATGCCCATGAAACCCTCATAGATATCGCCACAGAAGCCTACGGCCCTCTACCCGGTATGGTCCACGAGAAAATTAAATCCATTCAATCTCTGGAGAACTTAAGGGCTCTTAACAGAAAGGTGCTCAGAACCCAGTCCCTTGAAGAATTCACCGAGCTTGTAAATCGGGCAGCACAGAACTAACCTTATCCATAAGGCCACCCTGAGCCCATACACCCAGGGTGGCTATCCTTAAGCTACTTTCTTCAGAGGCACGGTATTCACCGCTTCCGCCAGTGTCTCATCCGAGAGGTGACTATATCTCATTGTTGTCCTCATCTGGGTATGCCCCAACAGTTTACCTACCTCATACAAGTTCCGACCGGCGTTAACCAGGAAACTGGCAAAGCTATGTCTCAGGGTATGGATTTTCACATCCTCCAGCCCGGATTTTATTCTGGCTGTGTTCCACGAATTATATATAGAGTTGAAAGGCTTTCCCGTCACAGGACTTGGGAAAATATATTCAGAGCCCTCCACCTTGGGTACACTCCTAAGAACTTCCAGCGCACTTTCTGACAAAGGCACAGTCCTGGGCTTGCCTGATTTTGTATAGGGAATCCTCCACCTTTTCCTTTCCAAGTCTAAGTCTTCCCATTTGGCATTAAGCACTTCGCTTTTCCTGGCACCAGTGAGTATGAGCATGGAGATTATGGGCTCAAGCAAAGGGTTCTCGCTTTCTTTAACTGCCTTACAGAGCCTCTGTACCTCTTCCTCGGTCAGGTACCTTTCCCTCTGATTGTTCTCTTCTGCCAGAGGCACTCCCTCGGTCGGGTTAGCAGAAACTCCCGGGGTCTCCCACTGGATCGCCAAATTAAACATATAGCGCAGCAGAATAACCAGCCTGTTCGCAGAGGCCGGCGCTGCGCCTTTGGCAATTTGCTCCTGGTGCAGGGTCATAATCCCGTCCCTGGTGATCTGATCCAGATGAAGTTTGTCGAACCTGGGTACCAGGTGTGTACGCAAAAGGCTTAGATCAGTTTCCCAAGATCGCTTATAACCTTGCACGTATGGAAGATAGCTGTTC
>NZ_QYZY01000107.1:0-5257 GCF_003838035.1 Desulfonatronospira sp. MSAO_Bac3
CTGGTTAAAATCATGGGCCCCAGTGGATTGTTCGGGGATGCATAGATCAGGCCAAGCAGATAGACTAAGGGCTGGGCGTTATCCACCTGGGTACGCAGGCTGTAAAGTTCCGGGTAGAGGTAATGTTTCCGGATTATGTCGGTAAGGCGCTTTACTATAACCTCTTCGGACTCAGGAAAAAACCTGGGCAGCACCCGGTGATAAATCCCCTGATACTGGGCCAGTGGAAAAAGTGAATGCAGTTCAGCATAGTCTGCAGGAGGCCTTCTTTCTGCTGCCTCCACATAGTAATCCAGTCTGGTCAGGTCCCGGTACTCCATACCGAAAGCACTGACCAGGCCCAGGGAGGCCGCCAGAAAAATACCGGCAGCAGCCACCTGGTGTTTGCGGTTTGCAGGCCAGGCCTGCCTGTAAACCATGGCCTCCTTGCCGGTCTCAAAAGGGTTGCCCGTAGCGTTTTCCTGTCCTGAACCATGCATGGTCAGTCCAGCAATCTGAGGAGCCTTGCTGAAAGGATCAGGCGCAAGCAGAACATCAGCAAACTCCTGCAATATCTGCATGCGTTGCCGGAAATCTTTGAGAAACCCCACCATGGCCAGATAATCCCTGCTGGACATGGAAGTAAGTGCCCGGGGCAAAAGCCTTTCATAGCCGTCCTGAACCCTGGCCAGGTCCGGTGAATATATCTTTTCATCCCAGGAAACCTGGGGGGAGAGTCTGTGTTTTTGAAGAAAATCCATCCACTGCACAAATCCATGCACCTGGTCCATGTGGGTCAGGGCCAGCCTGACCTGAACCGGCCTTTTTCCGATTTCCATAAGGCTTATTTTGCCGCGCATGTACCTGGCCAGTTTCTTGAGATTTTCAGGATCCTCATCTTCCAGGGAGGCTCCGTTCAAGGTAATAACAACCTGGAACTCTTTTTTACAGGGCATTTGCTTCAGGAGGTTTTTCAAGGCCCTGTGAGCACCGGAACTGACATCCGTCAGAATAATAGAAGGCATCTCCAGTACCACAGCCCTTGCCCCCATATAACACTGCATCAAAGGTGAATCCACGTGGCTTGGCTGAAACTGCAGGGCCTTGCCCTCCCAGTCGGTGCAGGCCGAGATAAGACTGCTCTTGCCGCTGCCGGCTTCTCCCATGACAAAAAAGGGCTGAAAATCACCCAGGTAGCGGCGGATATCCCAGGGCATGCGGCGCACAAAGGCCTTCCAGATCCGGACCAGGCTTTTTCTCGGAATGGGAGGGGGTTGGGCTGGTCCGGACTTTTTGGCCTTGCCGCCTTTTTTGCGGCGGTTGACAATGTACATGACCAGCCCGATTATCAGGGCCGCTATCAGGGCCAGCACCAGTGTTGATACCCAGGGGGGGCCAGGGATAAACTCCCGAAAACTCCTTAAGATCCTGGTAAATACCTGGGTTATGATGCCAATGAAGTTTATATCCATAAATTACCTTAAGGCAGGCTGTGCCTGCATCCCAGTTATCTGTTATTTGTTAATTGTTATCAGGGTAAAGCAGTGAATTAAGTCTTTTGTTCTTCAACCATTAACAATTAACCGATAACTTTCAACTCTCAAGCTCTGCACTGTCAGGTTCTTCATGCTGACTCTCTTCTTTGCGAATTGTAAGTCGACCGTCTTCAACGTCTACATTTATACTTCCACCTTCATCCATGCCCTCTTTAATCAGCATTTCAGCCAGGGGGTCCTGCAGGCTGGTCTGAATGGCCCGCTTGAGCGGCCTGGCTCCGTATAGAGGGTTGAAACCATCCTGAGCCAGAAGGTGCTTGGCCTCGTCACTTATATCCATCTCTATGCCCCTGTCAGCAAGTAACTTATTGAGTCTTTTGAGCTGAATATCAACAATGGGAGGCATGACCTCAGGAGTCAGGGGGTTGCAGATCAGGATATCATCTAAGCGGTTCAAAAATTCCGGCCTGAAAAACCCCCGGACCACATCCATGAGGGTGCTGCGCATCTTTTGTACTTCTTCTTCTGTCTCTGCAGGCTCAATGGTCTCTGCCCCAAGGTTGGAAGTCATAAGAATGACAGTGTTGTAGAAGTGGGTGGTTCTGCCCTGGCCATCGGTAAGACGACCGTCATCCAGGACCTGCAGAAAAAGGTTGAAGGCATCGGGATGAGCCTTTTCCACTTCGTCGAAAAGCACCACGCTGTAAGGTCTGCGCCGGATCTTGTTGGTCAGCACCCCGCCTTCTTCGTATCCCACATAGCCTGGAGGAGCCCCAGTAAGACGGGCCACTGAATGTTTTTCCATGAATTCACTCATGTCTATGCGCACCAGAGAACGTTCGTCATCAAACAGAAACTCCGCCAGGGCCTTGGCCATCTCTGTTTTTCCCACACCAGTTGGACCAAGCATAAGAAAAGACCCCAGTGGACGATTGGGATCCTGAACTCCTGCCCTGGAACGGCGCACCGCCTTGGAGATGGTCTCCAGGACCTGATCCTGGCCCACAACCCTTTTGCGCAGGTAGTCCTCAAGCTGCAGCCAACGCTCCTTTTCCTCCTCCATGAGCTTGGAGACCGGGATACCCGTCCAGCGGGAAACGCAGGCCGCGATATCCTGAGGCAACAGCGCCCTGGGACTGCCGTTTTCAGGCTCCTGGTCAGCATCAAAGTTTTCATATTCGGCCAGCACCTGTTCAGCCTCGGGGATTATCTTGTACTGCAGTTCGGCCACCCTGGAAAAGTCTTCCTGGCGTACTTTCTGTTCCAGCTCTTTTTTGGCGTCGTCCAGAGTCTTGCGGGCCTTTGCCAGAGTCTCGGCAGCCTCCTTCTGCTGCTCCCAGGCTTCTGTCATGGTCCGGCTCTGTTCTTTAAGATCAGCCAGGGTGTTCTGGACAACCTCCAGGCGCTGCATGCTCAGCCTGTCGGTTTCGCCCTGCAGAGCGCCGGCCTCGATCTCCAGTTCCACTATCTGCTGATCTATTTTGTCAATGTCTTCCGGCTTGGAGGCCAGGGAGATACGCAGGGCCGCTCCGGCCTGGTCCATGAGATCAATGGCCTTGTCCGGGAGGAAACGATCGCTTATATAGCGCTGGGAAAGTTTTGCCGAGGCACCCAGTGAGCTGTCGGAAATATGTATCCCGTGATGGGTCTCATATTTTCCCTTGATCCCGCGCAGGATAGCCAGAGTTTTATCATGGTCCGGCTCCTCCACGGTCACGGTCTGAAACCGGCGCATCAAAGCAGAGTCTTTTTCTATGTGCTTGCGGTATTCCTCTGAAGTGGTGGCACCGACGCAGCGTATATCACCCCGGGATAGGGCCGGCTTGATGAGATTGGCCGCATCCATGGTCCCCTCGGAGCCTCCGGCCCCAACCAGCATATGAATCTCGTCAATAAAGGTAATGATATTTCCTGCATCGGTGATCTCCTGCAAGACCCTCTTGAAGCGCTCTTCAAACTCTCCGCGATACTTGGCCCCGGCAATAAGCTGGCCCAGATCCAGGGCCAGAATGGAAACATCCTGCAGGCTTTCAGGAACATCTCCATTGACAATACGCTGGGCCAGGCCCTCCACTACAGCGGTTTTGCCCACTCCGGGCTCGCCGATGATAATGGGGTTGTTTTTCAGTCTACGGCTAAGAATCTGGCTGGCCATACGAATCTCCTCTTCCCTGCCGATGACTGGATCCAGCTCGCCTTGACGGGCCGATTCAGTCAGATCCTTGGTATACTGAGCCAAGTATTCAAAATCATCTCCCGGAGCCTTGCCCTGACCCGGCCCGTCAACGCTTCGTACCTGTTGCAGAGCCAGAGTAAGCTTTTCTCTGTCTGCGCCGGCCTCTTCCAGGGCCCCGGCCAGCTCCTGTATCTCCAGGGCAGCCAGAAGAATATGGTTGATTCCGATATACTTTTCCTCTGCCTTCTCGGCGATTTCCTGGGCATTGATGAAAAGTCTTTCCAGATCACGGCTTATGGGGGTCTGCTGGGCACTGGCCAGGGCCTTGGGCTGGGCGAGCAGGCTGGTTGATACTCTACCTCCGAGTTTATCCAGATCAGCCCCGGATTCCTGCAGGGCTGTCAGGGTTGGATTCTTGCCGATGTTCAGCAGGCTGGACATCAGGTGCCATGGAGTAACATGCTGATGTTCTTTTTTTACCGCCAGACGGCTGGAACTTTCTATCAGTTCCTGGGATTTGAGATTGAACTTGTCAATAAGCATAGGGTCACCTCTGGGATGAAGGTTGTGTAACTCAGATGCATTTTTATAGTTGCACCTTGACCTGTCCTGCATACTTGATTGAAATCACCCCGCCCCAGGAACAAATCAAAGTGCTGGAGTCCGTCAGGGCGGGCATTGAGCCTATAAGCACCGTTGGTTTGCCGGTGATCCAGGGAGCAACAGTCACCGGGATGCACGGCATGGGGGTCAAAACCCCCAGGGCTGCAGCCGTAGCCGATGCCACAGCTGGATTAGAAGGCGTCGTACATAGTCCAAAGGGGGGTATGTTTATAAATGGCACGTAATCCATAATAGTTGCCGCGGGCATTGAGGCAAAAACCCTGTTTACTGGAAGTACCAGCATAGACGATGGAATGGTGCCGAAAGTACAAAGCATTAATGCACCGCTTGTCACCAGAAAAGCCATGATTACCTCAAGTGTACCGCATCCGGGTTAGTATTTCTCCCCGCGCAAATGTAACATCAACCTGTGATGGCGACTGCGGGCTATTTCTACCGCCAGGGCAGGATCTGTTGCCAGGCATGCACTGCAGATGGCAAACCCCTGTTCCATCTGCAGCCTGTTGCTGTAGACCTCCCGCCCGCAGGACTCACATGAATTGCTGCCGGACTTGGCCTCATGATCTGAATACGCCTCTGCGCTGGTGCTGGCAGGGGAGACATCGCCTAAAGACTGCTCTGCTTCACTGCTTTCGAGGCTGACAAAACAGTCGGGGCAAAACAGACGCCCGCCTGCATCCTTGGCTCCTCTCAGGGGGATATGTCTTCCACAGCCTGCGCAGGGGATGCTTTGAAGCATCTGCTGATGCAAAAGTGCTTCTTCGTCCTCTTCCCGGTCCTCCTGCTCAGATCCATCCTGCTCCTGACCAGGCTGGTCCGGTACCTGCAAGTTGCCCAAGGCAGGCGAAGCCACCAGGTCCTGCATACAGTCCCGGCAGAAGTTCCAGATGCCTACACTGAAAGTATCACCTTGCAGAGCGATACCGCAGATTTCACAGTTTTGCGCCTGGTTCCCGGCTTCAGTTGAGGCATCAGAAACTTC
>NZ_QYZY01000108.1:0-27477 GCF_003838035.1 Desulfonatronospira sp. MSAO_Bac3
CATGAATGTCGGAAGAAAGTGAGTGCTGGATGGTAAATTCAGTCAGCGGCATCAGGCCGGTGGCTGATTATCCTATCCATCCTGTTAATCCTGTCTAAGGCCTGCCACGCGCAGCGCGTGGTTCTTGTTTTTTATGACAGGGTTTCAGGAGTAAGTCAAAAGAAGGGTAGAGATAAGGAAGGGATCGGTTACAACCACCCCCGGCCCCTCCTTGGCTAAGGAGGGAAGTTACTACGTGCACGTAAGCCTATTCATTGGGGCAGGCCCAGTTAAACCTTGCTTTGCAGGAAATCCTTCAGATTTGTTTAACCCGGCAGGCCCAGTTAAACCCTGCTTTGCAGGATGTCAGATAAAGTTACCAACATGTTTGTTTGAAATTTGTGCTAAGCGCCTGGATTCTGCCCTTATGGATTTTACCCTTGATACTTCTTTTCTGTACCCACTGCAGCTTACCCTCAAGGTAGCTTCTCTGGCAACTTTTTTTGCCCTGTTACTGGGGGTTGCAGCAGCCCTTGTCATCCATAAATACCGATTTTTCGGCCGGGATCTGGTAGATTCAGTCCTTACCCTGCCTCTGGTCCTCCCCCCTACAGTACTTGGCTATTATCTGCTGGTTGTGATGGGCAGAAACAGTTTCCTGGGCAGATGGCTGGAAGACTCGCTGGGCATTTCCCTGGTTTTTACCTGGCAGGGTGCCGTGGTAGCCGCAACAGTTGTGGCCTTTCCCCTGGTCTTTCGATCCACCCGTTCCGCCCTGGAAAACGTAAATCCCTCTTATGAAAACGCTGCCAGAACCCTTGGCTGCAGCGAACCCAATGTCTTTTTCCGCGTATCCCTGCCCCTGGCCATGCCCGGCATCCTGTCCGGCACTATGCTGGCTTATGCGCGGGCCATGGGAGAATTCGGGGCAACTCTTATGGTGGCCGGCAACATGCCCGGCCGGACCCAGACCATGCCACTGGCCATATACAGCGCAGTTCAGTCCGGCAACAATGCCCTGGCCAACTCCTTAGTGGTAATCATCTCAGTGGTCTGCATTATTATCCTGTGGACCTCAGGCAAACTTCTTAAACCCAGAAGGTAGACAGGTGCATTATGCCCAGAATAACAACTCTCTTCCTGTTATCATTCTTTTTGCTTTTATCCTGGCCGGTTCAGGCCAGGGAGCTTATTGTCTCGGCAGCAGCCTCCTTAACAGAAGCATTCGAGGAAATAAGCGCCCAATTCGAGGCCGACAACCCCGGAGTCCGGATCATCAGAAATTACGCCGCATCAGGGGCCCTCTACAGGCAGATGACCCAGGGAGCGCCTGTGGATGTATATGCCCCGGCCAATATGCACTGGATGCAGGAAGCAGCAAGTGCCGGCCTGGTGGAGGCAGGCAACCTTCATGTATTTGCCCAAAACCAGGTAGTACTGGCTGTTCCCGGGTCAGATAAACCTGATATTTCCACTCCTGAAGATTTAAGATTGGGAAGAATCCGTAGAATAGGCATTACCAGTCCAGCCACCTCACCTGCGGGTAATTACGCCATGATTTCCCTTAAAAATCTTGGACTCTGGAATGAGCTGGAACAAAAAATGATTTACGCCGAAACAGTCACCCAGCTTATGGATTATATACGCAGGGGCGAAGTGGATGCAGGGCTGATTTATGCATCGGATATTTTGCGTGGCCAGGATGAAATACACAAAAAATACACAATGCCCCTGGATACTCCCCCCGTTTACCCCGTTGCTGTGTTGAGCAGCAGCACAAAACCCGGGCTTGCCCGTAAATTCGTTGATCTTGTATTATCTCAAAAAGGACAGGCCATCATGGAAAAAAACGGCTTTCAAGCAGCAAGTCAATAATAATGCATGTTCAATGTCAGATAAAAGCCAGCCTTAAAAGCGGTAAAGAAAACTTTTCCCTGGAGGCGGATTTTGACACATCGTCTTCATCCATTGTTTTGTTCGGTCCTTCGGGTGCCGGTAAAAGCCTGACTCTAATGGCCCTGGCCGGCCTTCAGACTCCTGACTCGGGAAAAATAGTCCTTGATGGACGCACCCTCTACGACTCGGCAAAAAAAATCAACATCCCTGCCAGAAAACGCAAGGTGGGATTGCTCTTCCAGGATTATGCCCTTTTCCCCCACCTGACAGTCATGGACAACGTGGGCTTTGGACTTAAAAGATCTTTCAGACCTTTGAAAGTTCAGCAAAAAAATAAGATTTACCAGTATATACAAATGTTTGGGCTGGAAAATCATACAGACAAAAAACCTCATGAACTGTCCGGTGGCCAGCGCCAAAGAGCGGCCCTGGCCAGAGCTCTGGTGAGCAACCCCGACCTTCTTTTGCTGGATGAACCTTTCAGCGCCCTGGATCAGCCCCTGCGCATCAAAATGCGCTCTGAACTGGGCAACATCCTGGAAAAATTCAACATGCCCATGATCATGGTCAGCCATGATCACCAGGACGTGGAGGCTTTTGGTGAAACCCTGGTTTCATTCGGCCACGGACGTGTCCTGGACGTACTGGATTACCAGTCCAGAAGAAGGCAGGGGCAAGATGTCATGGACATACTCACCCCCCTTTACCAGACTGCAAGCATATGACAGGAGCCTGGCCAGAGCATTGCCATGTTTTTACAAAAATCGCAATACAAGGCCACAAAACAGCCTTAATTTTGCACAATTTTGTACACCAACGCCCTGTACAGACAAAAAAGCCTTGGACATTAAGGCTCAACAAGCTGTAATTACAGAAACAATACTCTGTGGCCCGAAATATGTATGAGCTTAAATAAAAAAGATGCCTATGGAATCTCTGACCCAAGTCAAACTAAATGTCCTGCATGAAATCAGCAAGGTTATAGAAAAGGCCCTGGACCTGGACAAGGCCCTGGAAGCCATTCTGAAGATCCTGGCCGACTCCCTGAGCATGAAACGCGGAGCATTTTCCTTTATTGAAGAAGACAGCGGACTTCTGGTCATCAGCGCATCCCACGGCCTGACATCCCAGGAGAAAAACAGAGGGGTGTACCGCATGGATGAAGGCGTGACCGGGCGTATCTTCTCAACGGGCAAGCCCTTTATCGTGCCGGATATTGCAAAGGAACCCCTGTTCCTGGATAAGACAGGGTCCAGGAGCATGGAAAAGGAGCGGATTTCCTTTGCAGGCGTACCGGTAACCCTGCAGGGAACCACGGTGGGCGTTTTGACCGTGGACAGGCTCTTTGACCAGGACATATCCCTTGAGGAGGATATTCAGCTATTGAGCATCGTGGCCGCCATGGTAGCCCAGTTTGTCAGCCTGAACCGCCAGGTTAAAGACCGGGAAGAAAACCTGCGCAGAGAAAACCAGAATCTGAAAACCAGGCTTTCCAGCTCTTTTCAGAGGTTTTTTATTGTGGGCAAGAGCTCCAGCATGCTCCAGGTGCGACAGATGATGGAGAAGGTCGCCCCCACCAGGGCGACGGTCCTTTTGCTGGGAGAATCCGGCACAGGCAAGACTCTGATAGCTGGAATCATTCATGAATTAAGTGAAAGGGGAAAATTCCCTTTCATCAAGGTCAACTGCGCTTCCCTTCCGGAAAACCTTCTGGAGTCCGAGCTGTTTGGATATGAGAAGGGAGCTTTTACAGGGGCGGAGAGATCCAAGCCGGGGCGCTTTGAAGAGGCGCACAGAGGAACTATATTCCTGGACGAAATCGGGGAGATGCCGGCGGGGCTTCAGGCCAAGCTGCTCAGGTTCCTCCAGGAAAGGGAGTTTGAGCGTCTGGGAGGCGTCAAAACCCACCGGGTGGACGTAAGGGTCATTGCAGCCACCAACAAGGAACTGGACAAAGAGGTTCAAGAAGGCCGGTTTCGCGAAGACCTGTACTATCGCCTGAATGTCTTCCCCATCTGGGTACCTTCACTGCGCGAAAGAAGAGAGGATATCCCCTCCCTGATCAATCATTTTCTGGACAAAATGGCCCGGGAATACGGCAGGAGGCTGGTCCTGAGCAACTCCAGCCTGGATTATCTGGTTGAGTACGAATGGCCGGGCAATATCCGGGAAATGGAAAACCTCATGGAAAAACTCTCCATAATGAGCGAAGGACAGATAGTGGCATTAAAGGACCTGCCATCAGATATGCAGCAAGAAAAGGTTTGCCCCGGAAAAGTTCAGGAGCAGGCCCGGGATCACTCGCTTCTGGACATGGAGAAAAAAGAAATCCTGTCCGCCTTGCAGCGCAACAGCTGGATTCAGTCCAGGGCGGCCAGGGAACTTGGTCTCACCCAGCGCCAGATGGGGTATCGCATCAAGAAATTCAACCTGGAAGAATACGTGTCCCGGAAGAAAAATATTGAAAAACCCCTGGACTGATTGAAGATAATCATCAATTTCAGCCTGCCTGCCCCTGCAGCATACTGACCACCTGCTCATCATCCAGTGGAGAGCCTTTTATGCTGGCGGCCCGGCGTACATCCCTGACCAGTCCCTCCAGGTCTACAAAATCCGGGTTTACACCCATCTCCATGAGCTTGCCCCGGACAGCACCCGCCCCGCTCTTTCTGCCCAGGCTGATCCTGCGCTGCATGCCCATCTTGTGGGGCTCAAAAGGTTCAAACAGATCAAAGGACTTGTACAGCGCATCAGCATGCAGGCCTGACTCGCAGTGAAAAAGCTGCCTGCCCAAAACCGCCCTGTCAGGGTTTATGTGCACTCCGGCCAGGCCGGCCACGCAGGTGCTGAGCTCCGGAAGGCTTTGGACATCGTATCCAGCATGTCCCTTATTGTACACGAGAAAAGTCAGAACTTCTTCTAAGCGGGCTATGCCGGCACGCTCACCGATTCCCAGCAGGCTTACATCCACATAATCCACCCCGCAGGATAATGCCGTGAGAGCATTGGCTGTGGCCATACCGAAATCATTGTGACCATGAAAGGCAAGGCTTATATCCAGTTTTTCCCTGAAGGGTCTCACAGCCTCCATCAGCTCTCCAGGCTCCATAACTCCCAGAGTGTCTGAAAGGCGGACGCGCCACACTCCCAGATCTCTGGCCATAAGGGCCGCACGCAGGGCAAACTCCCGGTCAGCCCGGGAAAAATCCTCCAGGCCCAGGGACAACTTTGCTTTCAGTTTGTCCGTGCCGGCCAGGGTCCTTTCAAGTAGCCTGAGCGCCCCGCACCGGTCCAGTCCCAGTCTCTTCTCAATATGCAGATCTGATACAGGCAGGGCTGCGCTTATGATGTCCGGGTCCAGGCTGTCGGCGTATTCCAGTTCCTGAATACGGCAGGGTGACCAGAGGCTGATTTTTGTAGAACCATGATGTTGCCTGGCATACTTTATCAAGGTCTCAAGCTCTTCATCTCTGCCCACAGACCCTGTCTCCAGCTCATCCAGGCCCAGACGGTGCAAACCGTCCACAATCACTTTTTTCTGCTCAAGGCTTAGATAAAGCCCGTAACGCTGGTCTCCTTCTCTTAATGTAGTATCTATAAGCATGAAAACTTTTTTGCACAAAGCATGCCTCAAAACAGCCCTTATCACCCTGCTGCCTTCTATATCATCAGTACATGGCCCCAGTTTAAGTGTAAGCATTCAGGGGGTACTCAGTTTTAGTTCCTGGCACTCACGCCTCTGGCGTGATTCCGGCACCCCCTGAATGCTTACGTTTAAGTACAGAAGCTGAAAAATGCACTCCCAGGCTGTCATGCCCGCAGACAACACAACTTCTTCAGACCCTACAAATTTGTAGTACACAGCTACATTTTAGAATGTATCCCTGCATCTGAAAAAGGCCTGGACAATCAAAAAGCCTGGCACAATATCCAGCATAATATCAATCATTTAAACTCTATAAACCCTGCCTCCAATCTTCTGGCATGTCTTTTGCCAAATGAAAAAAACGCGGCACATGGATGGTACATTCCAGGCCAATAAAGGCGGAGTGCTGCGAAAAAAATACAGGAGGAGCATTTCATGCGCAAAGTAGCAATCTATGGCAAAGGCGGAATCGGCAAATCAACAACAACCCAGAATACGGTAGCAGGCCTGGTGGAACTGGGCAAAAGAGTCATGGTGGTTGGTTGTGACCCCAAAGCGGACTCCACCAGGCTTCTGCTGGGGGGACTCTCTCAGCAGACTGTACTGGATACCCTGCGCGAGGAAGGCGAGGATGTGGAACTCGACGATGTACGTATCGGTGGATACGGCAATTCCCTGTGCGTGGAGTCCGGTGGACCGGAACCTGGAGTGGGCTGCGCCGGACGCGGCATCATTACTTCCATCAATCTGCTGGAACAGCTGGGGGCCTATGAGGAAGACGAGAGCCTGGACTATGTATTTTACGACGTCCTGGGCGACGTTGTCTGCGGTGGCTTTGCCATGCCCATCCGGGAAGGAAAGGCCCAGGAGATATACATTGTTGTTTCAGGGGAAATGATGGCCATGTATGCGGCCAACAACATCTGCAAAGGCATAAGGAAGTTTTCCGAAACCGGGGGTGTTCGCCTGGGCGGTCTTATCTGCAACAGCAGGGCTGTGGACAACGAGGAGGCAATGATCAAGGCCTTTGCTGAAAAGCTGGGCAGTCAGATGATTTACTTTGTCCCCCGGGATAATGATGTGCAGCGGGCCGAGATCAATCGCAAAACGGTTATCGACTTCACTCCCCAGGCCCCGCAGGCGGATCACTACCGCAACCTGGCCAAAGCAATGGACAGCAACCAGATGTTCGTAGTCCCCACACCCATTGAGACAGAAGAACTGGAAAGCCTGCTTCTGGAATACGGAATCCTGGAAACCGCTTAATCGCTGCGTAAAAAAAAGCACACAAGGAGAAACAACATGCTTATGATTCGCGCCATTGTCCGGCCGGAAAAAACTACAGAGGTAATGCAGTCTCTGCTGGACGCAGGATATCCGGCCCTGACCAAGGTGGAAGTAGCCGGCCGGGGCAAGCAGAGAGGACTCAAGCTGGGAGAGGTAATCTACGACGAACTGCCCAAAGAGATGATAATGACCGTGATCCCTGATGCAGATAAGGAGTTTGTGACCAGGGCCATCCTGGACAGCGCCCGCACAGGCAAAGGCAGCTTCGGCGACGGCAAGATATTCATATCTCCGGTGGATGAAGTTTATACTGTCTCTTCCGGAGTAAAGGAAACATAGAAGGGGTAGTTTATGAAAGAAGTGATGGCCATTATCCGGGCCAATAAAATAAACCAGACAAAAAAGGCCCTGGTGGCTGCCGGCCTGCCCTCATTCACGGCTGTGAAATGCATGGGCCGTGGGAGTCGTCCTGTGGATTTTGAAATGCTGGAAGCCATGAACAGGTCCCCTGAAGATGCCGGGGAGATACTGCCCATCCTTTCCCAGGGCGGCAGGCTTATCCCCAAACGGATGTTAAGCCTCATAGTACCTCCGCAAAAGGTACAGGAGGTGGTGGATATCATCATGCAGGAAAACAGTACAGGAAACCAGGGGGACGGCAAGGTATTCGTTCTGCCCATAAGTGACGTCCTGAGGGTCAGGACCGAAGAAGAGGGCCTTCAGGCCATTGATGAAATGCAGCAATGAAAACAAAAACCATCCCATGAACATATTCAACAATTTTTAAGGACCAGGGAGATACAGCATGTCAGATCTTAAATCATGTCCCAGCGTGGACCTGGAAGAATTTGTAGACAACATCCTGAAGAAATATCCGGCCAAAGTGGCCAAAAAACGAAAAGACCATATCCTGGTGCGCAAGGAAGAGGACCCCGCCCGGGAGAGCATTCAGGCCAACAACAGGACTGTGCCGGGCATCATCACCCAGAGGGGCTGCTGCTATGCAGGCTGCAAGGGGGTTGTGCTGGGCCCGGTGGGGGATATGGTTCATATCACTCACGGTCCCATAGGCTGCGGGTTTTACGCCTGGCTCACCAGGCGCAATCTCTTCAAGCCCGGCGAAGATGGAAAAAACTATTCCACGTACTGTTTTTCCACGGACATGCAGGAGCAAGATATTATTTTTGGAGGGGAAAAAAAGCTCAAACAGGCCATCAAGGAAGCCTGGGAGACCTTTAAACCCAATGCCATAAGCGTGCATGCCACCTGTCCAGTGGGCCTGATAGGCGACGATGTCCAGGCAGTGGCCAGGGAAGCAGAGGCAGAGCTGGGAGTAAAGGTCCTGGCCTTCAACTGCGAGGGCTACAAGGGAGTCAGCCAGTCTGCAGGCCATCACATTGCCAACAACAAACTGTTCAACGAAACAGTGGGTACAAAAGACGAGGCTATCCCCGGATACAGTGTGAATATACTCGGAGAGTACAACATCGGTGGTGATGCCTGGGAAATAGAAAGAATCCTGGAAAAATGCGGCATCAAAATTGCCGCTACCTTCAGCGGGGACGGCAAGTATGATTCCATGACCTCCTCGCACATGGCCTCTTTAAACCTCATCATGTGCTACAGGTCCATCAACTACCTGGCGGAGATGATGGAAACCAAGTACGGCATACCCTGGGCCAAGGTCAATTTCATCGGGGTCAAGGCCATGTCCAAATCCCTGCGCAAGATAGCCAGGTTCTTTGAAGACCCTGAGCTTACCAGGCGGATTGAAGAAGTAATAAAGGAAGAAGAAGAGAGCGTGGAGCAAAAGCTGGCCCCCTACAGGGAACGTCTGCAGGGTAAAACCGCCATGCTTTTCGTGGGAGGCTCCAGGGCACATCACTACCAGGACCTTTTACGCGACCTGGGCATGGAGCCGGTAGCGGCAGGATATGAATTCGCCCACAGGGACGACTACGAAGGAAGTCACATAGCAGGGAAAATCAAGGTGGATGCAGACAGCAGGAACATAGAAGAACTCAAAGTGGAGCCTGATTCTGAAAAGTACAGCCCCCGGGTTTCTCCTGAAAAGAAAAAGGAGCTCGAACAGGAATCTGTACTGGGGCACTACCACGGCATGATTCCGGATATGCCCCCGGGCACTCTCGTGGTGGACGACATAAGCCATCTGGAACTGGAAGAACTCATCAAAACTCTTAAGCCGGATATTATCCTCTCCGGGATCAAGGACAAGTACGTAATCGAAAAATTCAACGTTCCCAGCAAGCAGATTCACAACTACGATTATTCCGGGCCCTTTGCCGGATATAAAGGAGCAGTCAACTTCGCCCGGGATATCGATATGATGATCAACAACCCGGCCTGGAAGCTTGCAGTCCCTCCCTTTGAGAAAAAGCCGCTGCTTTCGGCAGATCTGGGAACCGACTAATCAAAACATCCAAGGAGAACTAAAGTGCTGGACCATACACCTGCAGAAGTTACATCCCGGAAGGCCCTCCGGGTCAACCCGGCCAAGACCTGTCAGCCCATTGGGGCCATGTATGCGGCCCTGGGAATCCATCGCTGCCTGCCCCACAGCCACGGCAGCCAGGGATGCTGCTCTTATCACAGAAGTCATTTAACCCGGCACTTCAAGGAACCGGTCATGGCTTCAACAAGCTCCTTTACTGAAGGAGCATCGGTGTTCGGAGGAAGCCCCAACCTGAGACAATCTTTGAAAACCATTTTCCAGGCCTATGATCCTGATGTGGTTGCCGTACACACCACCTGCCTTTCCGAAACCATTGGCGACGACATCCCGACCATTGTCAAAAAGGCTGAAGACGACGGTATTGTGCCCAGGGGCAAAAAGGTCATCCATGCCAGTACCCCCAGCTATGTGGGATCACACGTCACCGGCTTTTCCAACATGGTCAAAGGCATAGCCTCTTATTTCACCCATCCGGCAGAACATAAAATCAAAGACCAGATCAATGTCCTGCCCGGATACGTGGAACCGGCGGACATGCGCAAAATAAAAAGCATGGTCTCTGAGATGGGCCTTAAACAGCTGGTCTTTCCAGACACCTCGGATGTACTGGATACCCCCAAAACAGGTGAATACAGCATGTATCCCAAAGGCGGCATAAAGATGCAGGAGCTCGAGCAGACCGGAAACAGCCTGCATACAATAGCCATGGGACATTTTTCCTCTCTTGAGGCTGCCACCTACATGGATCAGAAAGCCGGTGTCCCTTTTACCCTGTGCGATATACCCATAGGGGTTCAGGCCACGGACAGGTTTGTGCAGGCTGTCATGGACGCCACAGGAGCCTCACCCACCCAGGCCATGCTGGATGACCGGGGCCGCCTAGTGGATATGATGACTGACTACCAGCACTATCTGTACGGAAAAAAAGTGGCCCTGTGGGGAGATCCGGACCAGATCATCAGTATGGCCGAATTCATGGTCAGCATGGGCATGCAGCCTGTGTACGTGCTCACCGGCACTCCGGGCAAGGCCTTTGAGAAACGCATGAAAAAAATATTAAATGACACTGTGCCCAATGCTGTATTCGGCCACAGCCAGGACCTGTTCTACCTGCATCAGCTTATCAAGCAGGAGCCTGTGGACCTGCTGGTGGGCAATACCTACGGTAAATACATTGCCCGGGCCGAGGACATACCCTTTGTCCGCTTCGGATTTCCCATACTGGACCGTACCGGACACAGCTATTTCCCAAGCGTTGGCTATAAGGGCGGCATGCATTTTTTAAGTGCCATGATAAATACACTTCTGGAACGCATGGACCGCGACAGCCCGGACGAATGCTTCGAACTGGTGCTGTGATCTGTACTGTTGCGCATGCCCGTAAAACACAAAAGGAAAGATAAAATGCAGCCTGGATTGCTTAAAGACAGACAGAAACAGGTCTATCAGAAAGGGACCACTCCCTTTGACCTGGATTGCAACAAAGGCAGCCTGGCCGGAGCCGTGAGTCAGCGGGCCTGCGTATTCTGCGGCTCCAGGGTGGTGCTCTACCCCATTGCCGATGCCCTTCACTTAGTACACGGCCCGGTGGGTTGTGCAGCCTACACCTGGGACATCCGGGGCTCCCTGTCCTCGGGTCCTGAACTGTACCGCCTTAGTTTTACCACGGATCTCCAGGAAAAGGATGTCATATTCGGCGGAGAAAAAAAGCTCTACCAGGCCTTAGTGGAACTCATCGAGCGCCATGACCCAAGGGCCGCCTTTGTCTACTCCACCTGTATCGTGGGACTCATCGGGGATGACCTGGCAGGAGTATGCAAAAAGGTCAGCCGGGAAAAGGATATACCGGTCATCCCGGTGCAGTCCGAGGGATTCAAAGGCAATAAAAGGGCCGGATACCAGGCTGCCTGCAAGGCCATGTTTGAACTGGTGGGTTCGGCTGACACCAGTGATATTTCCCCGGTGGCAATCAATATCCTGGGGGATTTCAACCTGGCCGGGGAGACCTGGATAATCAGGGATTATTACCGGCGCATGGGAGTGGAAGTGGTGGCCAACATAACCGGAGACGGCCGGGTGGATGACATCAGACGATGTCACGGGGCCTCCCTGAACCTGGTGCAGTGCTCCGGAGCCACCGTGGAACTGGCTAAATTGATGCAGGAAAAATACGGCATCCCCTATAAGCAGGTCTCCTATTTTGGAATGGAGGATATGGCCAGGGCCCTGTATGAAACCGCTGATTTCTTCCAGGATAAGGACCCGGGCATAGCAGCCAGGACCCAGGAAATTGTCCGCCGGGAACTGCAGGCCATACACCCGGAAGTGCAGAAATACCGCCGGGACCTGGAAGGCAGAAAAGCGGCCATCTACGTGGGCGGAGCCTTTAAGGCCTTTTCCCTCATCAAGTGCTTCAGACACCTGGGTATGCAGGTGGAAATCGTCGGGTCCCAGACCGGCACAAAAGAGGAATACCAGGAAATGGCTGACATGTGCCATGAAGGCACCATTATCGTAGACGACACCAACCCCTCTGAACTTGCCCGTTTTATCAAGGAAAAGGACGTGGATATTCTGGTTGGAGGCATCAAGGAGCGTCCCATAGCCTATAAGCTGGGCATCGGCTTTTGTGATCACAATCATGAGCGCAAGCTGGCCCTGGAAGGCTTTGAAGGCATGGTCAACTTTGCCCGCGAAGTACACTCCACAGTCATGAGCCCGGTCTGGAATTTTGTCCCCCGAAGGGCCGGCGGCATGACAAACCACAAAAACATGGAGGATTGATCATGCTGGATGCTGCAACACCTTATGTCTCCACTACCAATGCCTGCAAACTGTGTACTCCCCTGGGGGCCTGCATTGCCTTTAAAGGCCTCGAAGGCTGTATGCCCATCCTGCACGGTTCCCAGGGCTGTGCCACCTACATGCGCAGGTACATCATCAGCCATTTCCGGGAACCTGTGGACATAGCATCTTCTGCTCTGGGGGAGGACCAGGCCATCTATGGCGGCGGTCCCAACCTGATGCAGGGCATCATCAATGTTATGGACAAATACAATCCAGATATCATCGGAATAGCCTCCACCTGCCTCACAGAGACCATTGGAGACGACGTGCCCATGATTTTGTCCGGATTTAAGAAAGAATTTGCACATTTAAAAATTCCGGAACTCATTCACGTATCCACTCCCAGCTATTCCGGCACCCATATGGAGGGCTTTCACAGGGCCATCAGGCAGACTGCAATACAAATGGCTGAGCCGGACCCCCTGCCCCACAGCAAAATTACAGTCCTGCCGGGATTTGTCTCCCCCTGGGACGTCCGGCATCTGAAAGGGGTCATGCGTGATTTTGATATTCCCGGAATCATCCTGCCGGATATCTCCGAGACCCTGGAAGGAACCATCCAGGAAGACATTGAGATGGTCCCCTCCGGCGGCACGTCCATGCAGGATCTCAAATCCCTGGGTGGCAGCCCCGCCTGCATCGAACTTGGCAGCTGCATAAAAAACGACCTGAGTACTGCCGGGTGGCTGGAAAAAAACCTGAATGTACCTGCACACCGCCTGGGCCTGCCCATAGGACTGCGGGGCATGGATGCTTTCATGCAGACCCTGTCCCGGATTTCAGGCAAAGACATGCCCCGGGAGCAGATGCTGGAGCGGGGCAGACTGGTGGATGCATACGTGGATGCGCACAAGTATCTGTTCGGCAAGAAGTGCCTGATCTATGGCGAAGAAGACCTGGTAACCGGACTGGTATCCTTTCTGGCGGAAACAGGTGTGCAGCCGGTGCTGGCTGCATCCGGAGGCAGAAGCGGCCTGATGCAGAAAAGCATCGAACAGGCCTGTGATGGAATGCTGCCACAGACGCCCTCTGTATTATCCGGAGTGGATTTCTACCAGATAGTGGAAGAGGCTGAAAAGCTGGAGCCGGACTTTATCCTGGGCAACAGCAAGGCTTATCGCATAGCTGCAGGCAAATGGGACATACCTCTTATCAGAGTGGGCTTTCCAGTACATGACCGTATGGGGGCTGGACGTATAAGGCATGCAGGCTATGAAGGAGCCTACGACCTGCTCATGAGAATCGTCAATACCCTGCTGGAAAAAAGACAGGAAGATGCCGATCTGGGCTGGGGCTACATGTAGGCAGAATCCCTGATCCGGTCTGAATATAAAATACCTGAGGCGGTGACGGAAAACTTTCAAGCCGCCTGAACATCGGAGACCAATATGAGTAAATTAGACCTCTCCAGACACCCGTGTTTCAACAAAAAAGCAAAAGGGGGATGTGGGAGAATCCACCTGCCGGTGGCCCCCAAGTGCAATATCCAATGCAATTTCTGCAACCGCAAGTATGACTGTGTCAATGAATCCAGGCCGGGGGTAACCTCTGCAGTGCTTACCCCGGTTCAGGCGGTGGAATATCTAAAAGAGGTCCAGAGGCTCGAAGGCAGTCTGACAGTAGCTGGAATAGCCGGTCCCGGGGATCCCATGGCCAATGCCCCCCAGACCCTGGAAACCATCGCCAGGGTGCGCAGTGAGTTTCCGGATCTGTTGCTGTGTCTGTCTTCCAATGGCCTGAGTCTGCCTGATCACGTAACAGAGCTAAAAAAGCTGGGCGTGACCCATGCCACAGTAACCGTCAATGCCATTGACCCGGAAACAGGCAAGGATATATATGCCTGGGTCAGGGACAGCAAAGTCGCTTATCAGGGCAGGGAAGCGGCGTCTCTACTCTGGTCCAGGCAAAAAGAAGCAATCCTGAAGCTCAGGGAAAATGGTATCCTGGTCAAGATGAACTCCATTGTTCTGCCGGGAATAAACGACCATCATATCCAGGATATAGCTGAAAAAGCAGGAGAAATGGACGTAAGCCTGCTGAACTGCATCCCGGTGCATCCGAGTCCCGGAGCCAGGTTTGAAAATATAGACGAACCGGATAAGGCTTTTATAGATTCCCTCCGGAAAAAAGCCTCGCAGCACGTACCGCAGATGACCCACTGCCGCAGATGCCGGGCCGATGCAGTGGGCCTTCTGGACCGGGACAGATCCTTAGAGCTTGCACCTGTCATGCGCGATGTTGCTGCCAGACCGGTAATCCCCGACGACAGTGAAAAGCGACCCCATGTGGCGGTGGCCACCAGAGAAGGCATGCTGGTAAACCAGCACCTGGGCCATGCAGAAAAGTTTCAGATATGGACCCGGTCCAATGGTGACTACAAGCTGGTGGAGTCCAGGCAGGCCCCGGAAGCCGGAGGCGGATTACAGCGCTGGCATGAAATGGCCCGGGTCCTGCAGGACTGCCGGGCGGTGATAATAAGTGCTGTCGGGGATACCCCGAGAACTGTCCTGGAAAAATCCGGAATGGTGGTCCTGGAAATGGAAGGCCTCATTGAAGAAGGCCTGGATGCAGCGTATAAAGGCACTGATGTTTCCGGCTTAAGACCAGTCAAGACCAAAAGCTGTTCCGGAGGGATAGCTGGAGGCTGCGGATAAGGGTTGGGGGGATTTTTTTAAATGATCACTTCCTTTTGATGCCGCGCTTTGCCCGGATCTCGTGCAGCAATACAAGGTACGGCTCGATGCTTCGAACCTTTTTAATGCCTGCTGGTGTCCCGGCCTTCAGGGTACTCTCCGGGAACAGGCGGTTGAATGAGGCCCGGTCCGCTTCCAGCTCCATGGCCTGCATGATTTTTATCCGGTCCCCGGCGCTCTTGATTTCCGGATGAACGCAGTTATCCAGGCCGGCGGCAACCACAGGATCATCATGTACGCTGTGATGAATCTCATGCCAGACAAGCCACTCGTAAAATAATTCCAGAGGGATATCCCGGACGAGATCCAGTTCCAGCCGCCTGGCCGACCGGATCTCGTCTAAGGGGATCTTGTTGGCGATTTCGATTGCGGTAATTTCAGCCGATACCTTTTCGCTGCTGCGCCTGTACCTGTCGCTCCCGGCGGGGCTGCAGTTCGCCCAGTCCATGGGCTCAAGCACCCCGGAGCGTCTCTCATCCAGGTCAAAGACTCCCAGAGACATGCCTGCATGTTCCCTGACCAGGTTGTCCAGCCGCACATAAAGGCCCGGGGTCAGATACAGGCAATTTCCTGAAACAAGATGTTCCCGGGCTTCCTGCTTATTTGCTTCTGATTTATCAGGCAGCACTTTCCCCGTACGAACGAGCACCTGCCTGATCATGTTTCCAGTCCCGGGTCAAAGTATTCCAGAGTGTCCTGCCTCTTTCTTCAGAAACCTGGCCACAGTATACACTTCCTGCATTCTTTGATGCAGCACCTGCGATATGATTCAGAAGATTTGCAGGCATATGCCTGACAGTGCCGGCCTGGTCCTGGGTATTCATGTGGGCCAACACACGGGAGGCATGCCCGGGCTCAATCATGCAGAGCACTCGGGCCGCTTCTTTGGAAGAAACGGGTTCAAGGGCACAGGCCAGATCCTGGGGATGCAGGCTCTTGCAGAATTTCTGCAGCAGACCTGTTTCATTTTTTTCAAGGTATTTCTGCAGGGAATGGTTGATATAGGGTGTAGACATCTGGTTCACCTCCTTAAAGAGTTGCCGCCATGCAGTGAAGCAGCGGCCAGGAGGAGAACATGCGGGGATATTTATCCGGAGTGCACGGCTCCTGCCGCCTCTTCACCTGAAGGCGGTGCTTCGGATTCCGGGTTTTGATGATCAGCGCCTTGAAAGCGCCTGATACTGTCTGCTTCCATGGATGCTAAAGCTCCTGTTAGGGTTGCCTGGGCTGCCCGCTGCAGCCGACTCCAAACGCGGGAATATATGTATTATCTGCAGGCTGTTGTCAAGTATTTTATATTGACTTTGACCTGTCAATTTACAATAAAATCCAGTGTCAGGCTTTACAAGGAGTGGCTGCTCGAGTTTGATTTTAGAGCTGAGACTGGTAACCATGCCTTGTCTCTTATCCTGTTCTCTGGTAATGGACAAACGAAGTCATGATGAAAATTTACAAAACCTTATGCCCAAACAAGCTTTGCCAGTGCTGACCCGTATACTGCTTGCCCTTTTAGCAATACTCATCACCCCATCCCCGGGCTTTTCACAAAAAGAGGCCGCCGGGGACTTTTCAGTTTTTTATCTCAACTCCTACCACGACGGCTATGCCTGGTCAGACGACATCCGCGAAGGCATCAGGCACAGATTCCAGGAGTCCGGGCACCGGGTGGAAATCCAGATGGAGTATATGGATACCAAGGTGTTCCACCGTCCAGGCGTAACCAAAAGGCTCCTGGAGCTCTACCGCGAAAAGTACTCGAATGAAGAATACGACATAGTAATCGTGTCCGACGATGATGCCCTGGATTTCATGCTGGACTATGGAGACGAGCTTTTTCCCGGGCTGCCCATAGTCTTTTGCGGCATCAATTACCTGGAAGAAGAACTTCTGGACCGGGAACGCACCACCGGCATCGTGGAAAACTTCAACGTAAAAAGGACTCTGGAGCTGGCCCTTTCCATTCACCAGGACAAAAACCGCATGGTGGTCATAGGCGACGAATCCACCACGGGTATAGCCATCAAGGGCCAGATCAAGGAAGCTATACCTGATTTTCAGGGCAGGCTGGATTTCGAGTTCTGGACCCAGTACTCCTTAGACGAGATTGCAGACAAGGTCAAAGACCTGCCACAGGACACACTGGTTTACTTCATTCCTTTTTTTTATTCCGCTGGAGGACAGGTGTTTTCCGCCGGTGAAGTACTGGAGAATGTAGCAGGGTTCAGCGACCTGCCCATTTACAGCAACTGGGAGTTTCTCCTGGGCCACGGCATGGTGGGCGGCAACCTCATCAGCGGCTTTGAGCACGGTTCCATTGCCGCAGGCATGGCCCTGGATATCCTGGAAGGCAAAAGCCCTGCCGACATTCCCATAATCCACGATATTGTGGATCAAAACATGTTTGACTACAACGTACTGCAAAAGCAGGGCATAAAGCAGACCCAACTACCACCGGAAAGCGTCCTCATAAATGAGCCCCCGGCCTTTTACGAACTGGACAAGCAGGTTTTCTGGGTGATCATGTCCAGCCTGGGGGCGCTTGTAATTATCCTGGCCTTTCTGGTGCGCAGCATAATTCATAAACGCATTGTGGAAGGCCGGATCCGCAACCAGCTGGCCTTTCAGGAGAGCCTCATGGACACTATTCCACAGCTCGTCTGCTGGAAGGACCTCAACCAGCGCTATATGGGGGCCAACCAGGCTTTTACCGACTTTTTCGGCATAGAGTCCCCGGACAAGATCATGCACCAGACGGATTCCCTGCTCATGCCCTCCCGGGATTTCGCCCAGTGGGCCGCCCGCATGGACAAACAGGTGCTTCAGACCGGCCAGGCCCTTAGAAAGGTGCGCATGTCGGTCAGGGATCAAGATGGCGATTCCTCCTGGCTGGAGGTAAACAAAATTCCCCTGCGTGATGAAAAGGGGGAAATAGTCGGTACGCTGAGTACTGCGGAAAACATCACCAACGAGATAAACCTGGAACGCCAGCTCCTGCAGTCCCAGAAAATGGAGGCCATGGGCACCCTGGCCGGTGGCATATCCCACGACTTCAACAATATACTTACCTCCATCATGAATTCCACTGAACTGGCCCAGGGAGATCTGGACCCGGACTCCCCGGCTTACCAGGATCTGGAGAGGGTACTCAAAGCATCTCACAGGGGCCGGGACCTGGTCCAGCGAATTCTAACCTTCAGCCGTCCCTCCCAGGAGGGCTTCCGGCCCACGGTATTGCCCGAGCTGGTGCGGGATTCAGTATCTCTGCTGCAATCCTCGCTGCCCCGCAACATAGAGGTCCGTTCCAGTGTCAGCGGCGGCTACGAACCGGTCAACGTGAATCCCACCCAGATTTCCCAGGTGGTAATGAACCTGTGCACAAATGCCTTCCAGGCCATCCAGGACCAGAAAGGCACCCTTACGATAAACCTGGAGGAAATAGAGCTGGATGTATACCGGGCCGAAGAACTGGACATGCCTGCCGGCAAAGCCTTCAGGCTGGAGATATCAGATACCGGGCCCGGCATAGACCGTCGGGACCTGGACAAAATCTTTGATCCTTTTTTTACCACAAAGAGCCAGTCCGGGGGCACCGGTCTGGGTCTGGCCGTGGTCCTGGGCATAGTCAAGAACCACAAAGGGGTCATCCAGGTGGACAGCAGTCCGGACCAAGGCACCTCCTTTGAAATCCTGCTTCCCGCCCGGGAGCCCGGCAACCAGGAATCATCCCCTTCCGGCGCTTCCCTGAAAAGAGGCAGTGGAACCCTGCTCTTTGTTGAAGATGACCAGGACCTGCTGGAAACCACCCCCAGGAGCCTGCAGGCCATGGGCTACAGTGTTTTTTCCGCCTCCAGTGCCCAGAAAGCCCTGGAAATCCTGGGCCAGGACATTCCCTTGGACCTGGTCATCACAGACTTTGACATGCCCGGCTTAAACGGCATCGAACTGGCAAAAAAGATCCAGGCAGAGCACCCGGACCTCCCGGTCATGCTCATTACCGGGCGTATCCAGGCCCTGGAGGGCATTGAGCAGCCGGACAACATCAGGCTCACCCTGTCCAAGCCCTTCAACCAGGCTGATTTGTCCCAGGCGGTGTCAACAGCCATAACTGACTGAAAAACCTGAGAGACGAGATATTATGCCCCGAGTACTGGTAGTGGACGATGACCCGGAAGTACAATCCACAATGGCCAGCCTGCTGTCGCGCCAGGACATCCCGCATCACCTGGCCAAAGACCTGGTCTCCACTAAGCAGGCCCTGCAGGAAGACTGCTTCGACCTGGTTCTACTGGACGTGGGCCTTCCCGACGGCAACGGCCTGGACCTGCTGCCGGAAATAAAGGCCCTGAAAAACGCCCCGGAGGTCATAATCCTCACCGGCCGGGGGGACAGCGAAGGTGCGGAACTGGCCATTGAGGGAGGTGTCTGGGATTACCTCTTAAAACCCTCACCCATCAAGGAGATAAAACTGAGCATCTCCAGGGCCCTCAAGTACAGGCAGCAGAAAGAAAGCGCCCGGCCCAGGGCCCTGGACCTGTCCGGGGTGGTCGGGTCCAGCCCGGCCATGCAGTCCTGCTATGACCTTCTGGCCTGCGCCGCCGGATCGGATTCAAATATTCTTATCACCGGTGAAACCGGGGTGGGCAAGGAACTTATGGCCCGCACCATCCACGCCAACAGCTCCAGATCGGGTCATCCCTTTGTAGTAGTGGACTGTGCCGGAATAACCGATTCCTTAGTGGAAAGCACTCTTTTCGGACACTGCAGAGGCGCTTTCACCGGGGCCCTGGCCGATCACACCGGACTCATCAGCCAGGCTCACCAGGGAACACTCTTTCTGGACGAACTGGGAGAGCTGCCCCTGTTGATTCAAAAATCACTGCTTCGAGTGCTGCAGGAAAGAAAGTTCCGCCCGGTAGGGTCCAGCCGGGAGCAAAAAAGTGATTTCCGCCTCATGGCCGCCACCAACCGGGACCTGGAAGGCATGGTCAGTGAGGGCACCTTTAGAAATGACCTGTATTTTCGCATCAAGACCATGCATATGCACCTGCCGCCTTTGCGGGACCGGGTCCAGGACATAAGGCCCCTGGCCATGCACTTCGCGGACGAACTGTGCACCAGGAGCGGTATTGCATCCAAAGGTCTGGGGGCGGACTTTCTGGAAACCCTGGAAGCCTACTCCTGGCCCGGCAACGTGCGCGAACTGTGCAACGTCATAGAGCAGGCCCTGGTAGCCTGCGCCGGGGAAACCAATTTATACTCCATGCACCTGCCCAAGGAGATCCGCATCAAGGTCACCCGATCAAGGCTGGAAAAGTGTCCCCCGGACGAATCCAGTCACGGCACGCCCCCCTGGGCTCAAAAAGGCGACTCCCCCCCCATGCCCGATATTTCCGACTTCAAGTCCTACAAACAGGAGTGCGAAAAAAAATACCTGCAATGCCTGCTTCAGAAATACCCGGGCAACGTTCCTGCTATACTCAGGCTTTCAGGTCTTTCCCGCTCTCATTTCTATACCCTGCTCAAAAAATACGGCCTGGAAAGCTGACAGTACCAAAAGACCGTTCTGTCCGTTTTTCAGGACAACACTAATCTGCTGTATCACAAACCATACAATCAGCCTCAGATGGGCATTTACTGAGAATTTGCAGACATTGACTCCCTGCATCTGTCCGTTTTTCCGCACAGCACACCCTGCTCCTGCCGAGCACTTCTGAAAGAGAAAGACTCATAACATTCTGAAATAATTAAAAAAAATTTTAAAAAGATATCCAGGCATATTTTTTGTAGTAGCGTTCTGAATTCTGCTGTATGCTTTCCCAGGTCTAAACATTGAATTGATTTTTCAGCATACGTTCATCAGGCCGAGTACCTGCTCATAACCTGTCAATGCCAAGAAGCGTTGGGCTTTTTTATATAGGAACATGTTTAATCATTTAAGGAGGTATTGACCCATGTCTGTAGGATTTTTGGCCCTTTTAGCGGCGATACCCATTGCTATCGCCCTGGTTCTCATGGCCGGGCTGCGCTGGCCGGCCACCAAGGCCATGCCGGTTGCCTGGCTGGCAACCGCCCTGGCCGGCATCATTTTCTGGCAGCTGCCGGTGGGCTATGTGGCCGCCCTTTCCATTGAAGGGATTATCGGCGCTATAGGAATTTTAATCATCGTGTTCGGAGCGATCCTCATTCTCATGACCCTGCGAGACTCGGGAGGCATGGAAACCATCCAGGCCGGAATGCAGGATGTATCACCGGACATGCGGGTCCAGGCCATCATCATCGGGTTTTTGTTCGCAGCCTTTATCGAGGGCGCCGCCGGATTCGGCACGCCAGCCGCCCTGGCTGCCCCGCTGCTTCTGGCCCTGGGTTTTCCTGCCCTGGCAGCTGCGGTCATCTGTCTGACCTTCAATTCCGTCCCGGTTACCTTTGGAGCCGTGGGCACCCCCGTTATCCTGGGGCTTGGACCCCTTGACGACTTTGTAACCCGGGCGGTGGAAAGCGGAGCAGAGACCCTGAACTTTTCCGATCCCACAACATTCGGTATAGTTGTTGGTCAGTGGTCATCTCTGATGCACCTGCCCATGGCCATAATCCTGCCCATTTTCATGCTGGGATTCATCACCCGCTTTTTCGGGCCCAACCGCTCCTGGTCTGATGGATTCGGTGCCTGGAAGTTCTGCATCTTTGCCTCTGTTGCCTTTGCCATTCCCTATGTGCTCCTGGCCTGGCTGTTAGGACCTGAATTTCCGAGTCTCGTAGGCGGTCTCATCGGTCTTGGCATCGTGGTCTGGGGAGCCAAGCAGGGCATTGCCGTTCCCAAGGACGTTTTCACCTTCGGCGCCCAGAAGGACTGGGATCCTGAATGGACAGGAACTGTCAGCGTGGCCGAAGGCAGCAAGTTTGAGGTCCGCATGAGCCAGTTCAAGGCCTGGTCACCCTACATCCTTATCGGCTTTATCCTGGTGCTCACCCGCCTGGACTGGCTGCCTTTCAAGTCTTTCCTGGCCGGTATCACTATAGATTTCCAGAACATCCTGGGTTATGAAGAGGTGGCCAACTCCATTGCTATACTCTACCTGCCGGGAACCATCCCCTTTGTGCTGGTGGCCATTTTGACTATCTTCATCCACCAGATGAGTTCAGACAAGGTCAAAACCGCCTGGGTGGACGCCATCAAGCGCATCAAGAACCCGGCCATAGCCCTTTTCTTTGCCGTGGCCCTGGTGCATATCTTCAGAGGATCCGGCGTGGAAAACGAGGCATTGAACCCCAACCTTTATCCCTCCATGCCCCTGGCCCTGGCTGAGTCCATAGCCGCCATCGCCGGGCAGACCTGGCCCTTCTTCGCCGGCTTCATCGGCGGTCTGGGAGGCTTTATAACCGGCTCCAACACGGTTTCCAACCTGCTCTTTGCCGAGTTCCAGTGGGGCATGGCCTCTCAGCTTGACCTGCCGCACCAGCTCATCGTAGCGGCCCAGGCCGTGGGCGGCGGTTTCGGCAATATGATCTGCATCCACAACATCGTGGCTGTGTGCGCGGTGGTGGGCCTGTCCGGCAAGGAAGGGCTCATCCTGAGAAAGACCTTCTGGCCATTCATGGTCTACGCTGTAATAACCGGCCTGTGGGTAACCCTCATGAGCTTCGTGCTCTTCCCGGGTCTTTACTAAACTCTGAACCAACAAGCTGACAATGCCCCTGGTGCAGTAAAATATCTGCACCAGGGGCCAACAAAGGATATCTTACCAAGGAGCATTTTATGTCCAACGAGAGCCTGCAAAAAGAATTCGCCAAGGTGGTGGGGCAGGACAACGTCATGACCAGCGAGTCCGAGATGCACGCCTATTCCTATGACTCGGCCGTGCTGGATCAGGTCAGCCCGGCCATGGTGGTCCGGCCGACATCTTCCGAAGCCCTGGGCCAGGTGGTGAAACTCTGCAACGACAACGAACTGAAACTGACAGTACGCGGTGCCGGCACCAACCTATCCGGGGGCACTATTCCTCATCCCGGAGGCATTGTCTGCCTGACCACCGCTTTAAATAACATCCTGGAAATAAACGAAGAAGACCTGTACGCTGTGGTAGAACCTGGAGTGATCACTGCCAAGTTCGCGGCCCAGGTGGCCTCCAAGGGTCTTTTGTACCCCCCAGATCCCGGTTCCCAGGCCGTATCCACCCTGGGGGGCAACGTGGCTGAAAACGCCGGGGGCCTCAGAGCCCTCAAGTACGGGGTAACCAAAGACTACGTCATGGGCGTGGACTTTTTCGACGTCAACGGCGAACTGGTCAAGTCAGGATCAAGAACGGTCAAGTGCGTCACCGGCTACAACCTGGCCGGACTCATGGTAGCCTCCGAAGGCACCCTGGGCGTCTTTGAAAAATTGATCCTCAAACTGGTGCCGCCCCCAAAGGCTATCAAATCCATGATGGCCGAATTCGACGATGTTGCTGCAGCGTCTCAGGCTGTATCAGCCATTATCGCTGCCAAAATAGTCCCGGCCACTCTTGAGTTCATGGACAACTTCACCATCAAGACTGTGGAAAACTTCCGCGGAGCCGGCCTTAATACCGAGGCCGCTGCCCTGCTTCTGCTGGAGGTGGATGGCCACCCGGCCCAGGTGGAGGACGATGCGGCTCAGGTCCAGGAAATCTGCAACAAGCTCGGAGCCAGGCAATTCACAGTGGCCCAGGACGCCAAGCAGCGCGATGCAGTCTGGCAGGCCAGGCGCGACGCTCTGCCGGCACTGGCCAGGGTCAAGCCCACAACCGTCCTGGAGGACGCCACCGTGCCACGTTCCAAGATACCCGACATGATGCAGGCCTTAAAACGCATTGCCCGGGAATACAAGCTGACCATAGGCACCTTCGGCCATGCCGGGGACGGCAACCTGCACCCGACCATTCTTACTGACAAGCGCGATACCCAGGAATGGGAAAGAGTGGAGAAGGCCATAGACGAGATCTTTGACGTGGCCCTGGATCTTGGTGGCACCCTGTCCGGGGAACATGGCATAGGCATCGCCAAGTCCAAGTTCATGCACCAGGAACACGGCCTGGCCGCCATTGAATACTCCCGCCGCATGAAAAGCGTATTGGACCCCAAAGATATCCTGAATCCGGGCAAGATGCTTGGACCTTTGCTCGCTTAACCCCGGGAGGAAAATATGGCCGATATAAAACAACTATCCAGGATGCTTCAGGAACTGGATGACCTGCTCACGCGCTGCATGCGCTGCGGCATGTGCCAGGCCCAGTGTCCTGTGTTCACAAAATCCGGCAAGGAAACCGACGTAACCCGGGGCAAGCTGGCTCTGCTTTCAGGGCTGTCCCAGGAGATGCTCAAAGACCCCAAAGAGGTCCAGGATAATCTGAACCGCTGCCTTTTGTGCGGTACATGCGAGGCCAACTGCCCTTCCGGAGTCAAAGTTACGGATATCTTCCTCAAGGCCAGGGCTATCTTAAACGGATATCTCGGACTCTCTTCCACCCAGAGGCTCATTTTCAGGCGTCTTCTCACCAGGCCCAAACTCATGAACGCCCTTATTTCCATGAGTTCCGCCTTTCAAGGGGTCTTCAGCAAGGATGCTGACCAGATAATCGGGACTTCCTGCGCCAGGTTCAATGCACCCCTTATCCGGGACCGCCACTTCAAAAAGCTGGCCGGCAAACCTCTGCACAGGCAGGTCCCCAGCCTGGATACTCCGGCCGGATCCTCGGGCATCAAAGTTGCCTTTTTTCCTGGATGTGTCACTGACAAGGTCTTTCCTGATGTGGGCCAGGCAGTAATAAAAATCCTCAAGCACCATCAGGTGGGGATTTACATGCCCGAAAACCAGGCCTGCTGTGGCATTCCCGCCCTGTCCTCCGGGGAGTCTGACGCCTTTTCCACTATGGTGCGACAGAACGTGGAACTCTTTTCCGCCGGAAAATGGGATTACCTCATTACTCCCTGCGCCACCTGCACAGCCACCATGCGCAAGCTCTGGCCGGAATACCACAAGGGCAGCCTGGGCCGGGTCATAACCGAAAACATCCTGGATGTAAGCCAGTTCCTGGTGGACGTCCTGGGGGTCAAGCCCGAGACATCCGATAACCGGAAAACACCGGTGGCCTATCACGATCCATGTCACCTGCGAAACAGCCTCAAGGTCAGCGCTCAACCCAGGGCGGTACTGGAGGCCGGCGGCACATACAAAACGGCTGAGATCCCCGGCGGGCCATCATGCTGCGGTTCCGGAGGCAGCTTTAATATCAAGCATTACCAGCTTTCTAAGGATATCGGGCAGGAAAAGGCCCGGAACATCAAAGCCTCAGGAGCGGAGATGGCCGCCACGGCATGCCCTGCCTGCATGCTGCAGCTTGCGGACATGCTTTCCCAGGAAGAAGCCTCCATGCCTGTAAAACACGTGCTGGAACTTTACGCTGAATCATTGTAAAACTGCTGTCAGTCGCCGGGTATCAGGCGGCTGACAGCAGAAGAAAAATACCAGGAGCGCTTGATGGCCAAAAATCTATTCGTTATCAACACCGAACCCAGAAGCGGCAAATCAGCCGTCTGTCTGGGCCTGATGCAGATGCTCAGGCGCAATATTCGCAAGGTGGGTTTTTTCAGACCCATCATCAATACTCTGCAGGAAGGCAAGGTGGACCACGACATCCACCTCATCCTGTCCAGGTTTCAGCTGCAGCAGTCTTATGAGGATGCTTACGCATATACCCTGGAAGAGGCCAGGGACCTCATCAACCAGGGCAAGCACTACGTGCTCATGGAAAATATCATGTCCAAGTACAAGGCCCTGGAAAAAAACTGTGATTTTGTCCTGTGCGAGGGTACGGACTTCGTCGGCACGGATTCGGCCTTTGAATATGATATAAATGCCGAAATAGCCGCCAACCTGGGCTCACCAGTAATACTCATAACCAACGCCCAGAAAAAAAACCCCAAGCAGGTGGTATCCCAGACCCAGATGGCCATTGACAGCTTTATAGAAAAAGGCGTGGACATACTGGCCACCATCATCAACCGCTCCCGGGTGGAGGACAAGTATGAAATTTTGTCCGGGCTTCGCTGCAAGTTCCGGGACGAGGCCGACTGCCTGAGTTTTCTCATCCCCGAAGTGGAGTCTCTGGGCAGACCCACCATGCATGACGTGCACAAGTGGCTGGGAGGCGAAGTAATAAGCGGCCAGGATTTTCTGGATGTCCAGGTGGACGATTACCTGGTGGCGGCCATGCAGGTGAACAACTTTCTGGATTATGTCACTCAGAACTCTCTGGTCATTACTCCTGGAGATCGCTCGGACATCCTGCTGGGTTGTTTTTCCACCCGCCAGTCCAGGGCGTATCCGGAAGTGGCCGGGATCGTTCTCACCGGCGGTATGCACCCGCCGGCCTCCATGACCAGACTGCTGGAAGGCTGGGCTGGAGTGCCCCTGCCCATCCTGGCTGTAGAAGGACATACATTCAAAGTAGCCCGCATACTTACGGAGCTTTACGGGCGCATCGACCCCGAGGATGAAAAGAAGGTGGCCACTGCCCTTGGCTCCTTTGAAGAACATGTGGATACCGAGGCACTGCTCAGCCGCCTGGAAGCCAAGCGGTCCACCCGGGTCACCCCCATTATGTTTGAATTCAGCCTCCTGGAAAAGGCCAAAGCGGACAAGAAACATATTGTCCTGCCCGAAGGCTCTTCGGACCGGGTCCTGCAGGCCGCGGATATCCTTCTTCGCCGGGGCATCGTGGACCTGACCATTCTGGGGGAGCCGGACAGGATGCGCACCAGGGCCTCCCAGATGGGGCTGCACCTGGAAAAGGCCCTGCTGTTGGACCCTACATCCTCCAAGGAGTTTGAAGACTACGCAGATACTTATCTGGAACTGCGCAAGGCCAAGGGCGTGACCCCGGAAGTGGCCAGGGACACCATGTCCGAACCTACTTATTTCGGGACCATGATGGTCTACAAAGAACATGCCCACGGCATGGTCTCCGGCTCCATCACCACCACCCAGCAGACCATTCGCCCGGCCCTGCAGTTCATCAGGACCAAGCCGGGTATCTCATTAGTGTCATCAGTATTTTTCATGTGCCTGCCGGACAGGGTATTGGTATTTGGCGACTGTGCAGTCAATCCCAACCCCTCTGCAGAGCAGCTGGCGGAAATCGCTATCTCGTCCAGCGAGACGGCAGTACAGTTCGGAGTGGAACCCAGGGTGGCCATGCTTTCCTATTCTACAGGAGAATCCGGTGCCGGGGAGGATGTCAAGAAAGTGCGCCAGGCGACGGAAATAGCCCGGTCCAAGGCCCCTGAACTGCTCCTGGAAGGCCCCATTCAGTACGATGCTGCCTACGACCCGGATGTGGCCAGGGCCAAAATGCCCGACTCCAAGGTCGCCGGCAGGGCAACCGTATACATATTTCCGGATCTCAATACCGGCAACAACACCTACAAGGCGGTCCAGCGCGCAGCCAACGCCGTGGCCATCGGCCCGGTGCTGCAGGGCCTGAACAAACCGGTCAACGACCTTTCCCGGGGATGCACAGTGGCCGACATTTTGAACACCGTGGCCATCACCGCCATCCAGGCCCAGCATGCGTGATTTGTGGATTCTCGGATTGAGGGATTTAGGGATTCTCGGATTGAGGAATTCGGGGATTTTGGGA
>NZ_QYZY01000109.1:0-6866 GCF_003838035.1 Desulfonatronospira sp. MSAO_Bac3
TCGTCAGGGTCAACAGAAAGTCCGGCCGTGGTTATGATCATATCGCAGCCGGAATCCAGAAGCCGGGTAAGGCAGGATTTTATCTCTTCTTTGTCATCTGGGCAGATTATAGACCTGTTTACCTCCGAGCCAAGTTTTTGCACCTTGTCCTTTATGATGGGCTCGAAGCGGTCCTGGATAATACCCTCGAAAACCTCTGTCCCGGTGATGAGCAGCCCCACCTTTTTTTGCATAAGCGGCAGGACTTTGAAAAGCGGCCCCTGGTTCAGTACCTGCATGGCCTTATTGAAGTTAGATCTGGGAAGGTACAGGGGTATGGCCCTGGTACCTGCGATGACAGAACCTTTTTTCACCAGCATATAGCTCTGACGGCTGGCGCACATGACCTGGGGCACCAGGTTGAAAGCCAGAAGATTGTCTTTCTGGGCCACAAGCAGGCCGTCCCGGCCCGCCTTGAGATTGACCCGGCCTTCTCTGGGAGGCAGGCCAAGCTCCACTCCTTCACCGGCCATGGCCCGGGCAAAACTTTCGGCTGCCTCGTCCTCATGTACCCAGTCCTTATCGCTGGGCGCAGCTTCGGTGTAGAGGTTCTGCCTGCCGATCTGCTGCAGGCGGCAGATATCAGAGAAATTTATTTCCTGTCCGCGTTTGATGACCACGCCCTTGGATTTGCCGGGCTCTATGCCGGTCATATCGTGCGCGGCCTTCTGCCCCACGGCCTCATGTACGGACACCTGCTCCAGTTCCGGCTCCTGCATATCCTCGCCTTCTGATATATAGGGGCTGTCCCCGTGGCATCCCCTGCAGGCCGCGCCGTCATCTGCAGGATATGGCTCATTGCATATGGGGCAGACTGCAATGCTGGACATTTTTTTGCGGGTAAGCTGATCCATGTCCACCTGCATGGGCCTGGCGGTAAGTATGTCCCGGCCGGCAGTTCTTATCTGATGCATGAGCCGTTCAAAATCCTGTTCCTGTTTGGGCTTGAGTTTCAGAATCCAGCCTTTTATTTCGTCCCATTTCTCAAGTTTTACAGGATCCACGAATACCCGCACCCCCTGTCCTGTATACTTGTCGTAGAAGGTCAGGGCGTAGCGTCCCAGGTTGACTATTTTCAGCCAGCTGTTGCCCACTGTGCATAAAGTCAGGAGCTGAACCGCATCGGGCAGGCACTTGGGGGTTTCCACCACGGCGTCAAAGATGGTGTCCGGGGGCAGGGCATCCCTGGCCATATCCACCATGATCCCGCCTACTATTATACCCGGGGCCGGGCTGCCGTGAAAATTTCGAACCACCTCCAGAAATTCTTCGAACTCATAACCGCCGATACGCATTCTTGTCTCCCCTGTTGTAACTATTGATTTGCTGTTTATGATTTGCTGCTGTCCCAGAATCTTTCGGGTATCCTGCCCTCTTTTTCCACTTCGTGCATACTTATCATTTCTTCCTGCCCTGTTTCACCGGGCTTTAGACCGGGCTCAGCCGGTGTATCCGGCATTTTCTTTTTGATTTGCGCCCAGAATATGCGGCACAGGATATACATGGGGATGAGAACCGCGGCAAAGCCCACGCTCTGGCCCAGAACAGGCAGAGGGAAAAGCAGTGCAAACTCGATGTGGCCGAACCGGGTATTCATCCAGCCCAGGGCAAAGGGGACCGGCCATAGAACGGCTGCCCCCATGGTGAGCATATTGAAGAAGTATTTGCCAAAGGCCTCGTTGGCTTCCTTGTTGCAAGCCCGGTAGTTTTCCTTGTCCTTGAGCAGAAGCGCCTTGACCGAGAGGTTGTGCATTCTGACCATGTTGGACCGGAACCGTCGGATATGGTTGCGGTTGATCCAGGATCCGATGCGGAAAGTTATTTCCCCGGCGAACACACACCAAAGGCAGAGGACAAAAGTGCCGAAGAAGAAGCCGTTGACCGGGTTTTCAAACCACCTGTAGGGGGCGATGAGCACCAGGTCCAGCATGATTATCAAGTGATCCCACCAGTTCATAAGGTATCCGTTGTTTGAAAAACTATCGCAGAAGCAGCGGCAAAAAGCAAGCAGGGCGGCTTTAACCCGGTTAAAGCCGCCCTGGATTGTCAAGTCACTTTAGACTGCAGGTTTAGGGCCTGGTCAATCAGCCGGCACCGGCCAGGAATTCATGGATCTGGGTGCCGGTGATGCCCATGATGATGTAGTTGATGCCCACGTAAAAGGCCAGGACGATGAATATCCTGGTGAGGACCTTTTCCGGAATATACTGCGAAGTGCGCGGTCCTATCATGGAGCCGATGAATATGCCCACCAGCTGAGTCCCGATAAGAGACCAGTGAACCAGCACGCCTGCAGCCAGGTAGCTCAGGATAGCGGTGATCATGCCCACGAGCACGGCCAGGGCCGAAGTCCCTGCGGCCAGGTACATGGGCAGTCCGGCCACGGCAGTGATAAAGGGCACCAGCATGAAGCCACCGCCCACACCCAGAAATGCGGCAATGGCTGCGATGACAAAGCCGCCCAGTATGGGGAACAGGGGGTTAAAAGAGAATTCCACCCCATAAAAGGTAAAACTGATCTTTTTGGGGTTAAAGGAGGTCATTTTCACCCCGAGCTCGGAAGTGTCAATGGCTTCGCCGCTTCTCTTGCGTTTCATGGTTTCTTCAAAGGCCTGGGCTGCTTCTTTGGCCTTTTTCTTGCTTTTCTGTCCCCTGGGGGTGGTCTGGTAGAACATCCAGCAGCCCAGGGCCAGAACAAAGATGCCGAAGAGAGAGATGTAGTCTTCGAAGGAGATACGCCCGGCGGTCAGGGTGGGCACCAGATAGCTGCCCAGGATGGAGCCTATGGCCAGGGCAATGCCCACCGGAATAACCAGCCGGCCCAGCTTCCAGTAGTTGAGGGTGGAGACCAGGGCGCTGAAGCCCACCATAAACTGGTTGGATAGCCGGATGGAGTCTGTAACAGCGGTATTTATGGCTGCAGATTTACCTTCGAACTTGTCTGCATAGGCCCCCAGTCCATAGATGGATATGTGACCTATGCCTGCGGCAATTCCGCCAAAAGCTCCGACTGTGGAAAAAATCCAGCCAACCACGATGGCCCAGATAAAGGCGATAAACAGATTGATCTGCGGCGCACCGGGTATGCCCAGATACCCTTCCGGGTCGTCTTTGTCCAGATGTCCTGATTCGTGGGCACTCTGGATGGCTTCTTCCAGGAGATGAGGATCTTCGATGATTTCCTCAACATCTACATCCGCAAAAGCCATGCCCTGCAGAGCCAGAAACAGGGCCAGTGAAAAAAGGCAGGCAAGGAAAAATTTTTTGTGCATGGGTCCCTCCTAAAAGTAATAGATTGGAAAATACTTATTTTTTGTCCTGTCTGGATAACAGAACACGACTTGCAAAGCTCTCCCTGGTTCTGGCCGAAGCCTGGTTGGGATCAATGAAGCTCAGGGCGTGGGCAGTACAGGCTGTAACACAGGCCGGTTTCTCTCCCCGGTCTATGCGGTCGCTGCAGTAGTCGCACTTCATGATTCGCCCATTGGTCTCGTCCCACTGCGGAATATCCCAGGGACAGGACATTATGCAGGCCTTGCAGCCCACGCAAAGTTCCTCCTGGACCATGACTATGCCGTCCTTGTCCCGCTTGTACAAAGCACCTGTGGGGCAGGCATGCACGCACCAGGGGGTTTCACAGTGAAAACAGGGCAGAAAAAGATTCAGATACCTGGGCTTTTCCTTTCTCTTGACCGGGCCGATGGTCACCAGCTGGCCCAGCCTGGCTCCCTCGGGAACCCTGTTTTTGGCTTTGCAGTGCACTTCGCAGGCTTTGCAGCTGATGCACCTTTTACCGTTGATCTTGATGAGATAGCTGCTCATGTCTTGACCTCCTTAAGTATGGCCTGATTGAAATTGTATCTTTAAGCATCCCGGATGCCCGCCTGTAAGCGCTTTTATAACGAACCACCCCGGCCTCTCCTTAACCAGGGAGGGGGGTAGACTGTGGTGTACGTATAAAATGACAAACTGATAGCAACATAAGTGAAATAATTAAGGTTGAGATTGAGTTTGAAGCTTCCTGCAGGGTCTGGTAAAAGCTGTTGCGTATTTTTGAAAATGCATATCTGTTTATCCGGATTTAATGTTAAATAGCTTTTAACATTCTCGTGTCACTGATAGGTTCAGATGCTTGCACATGGCAACAGTGTGCTGAAAATAACAATCTTTTTTTGGAGATTTTTTTGCAATTATCTTGTATAACTGTATTTTTATTTTTTGCATGTCTTCCTGGAGTGTGTCTGATTTATCCTGTGTCAGGTAATTAATGATCATGTTCACATGAATTATGTCTACCATTGCCTTTATTCACGGCCAGTAACCATTCAGGGGGATGCCTAAACCGGCCCGGGGACAGTCCCCGCGACACCTTTCCCGCACAAATACCAAAATTACAGACGCGAAGTTTTGTGAATCTGCACAGTTAGTACTTAGCGGGGACAGTCCCCGGCCTAGTGCCAGTTATAAACACCGAAGACCCCCTGAATGGTTATCACGGCCATTGTCCTGAACTCTGCTTCCTTCAGCCGGCCTGCTTTTATCCCTGGCCCTGTACTCGAGCCTGGCCAGCAGGTCGTATTTGAATTCGTTGCGGGTGTATCCGGCAAGATAGATGTTGCTGGAGAAGGCCAGTGCCCCGGCTGGACAGGTCTCCACACACAGACCGCACAGGCTGCAGTAGTTGTAGTTCAGCTTGAAAGATGTGGGGCTGCGCCTGGCAATCCCCGGCAGGGCCCTGGCTTTGGGCATGGGAATGAGAAAATGCCCCTGGTCATGGTCAGGAGGCTTGCCGGTCTTTTTTGGAGCAAGGTGAGGTCTTTTGTGAGAGACCTTGATGGAAATGCAGGCCCCGGGGCAGATTCTGACGCATGCACCGCAGCCGATGCATCTGGAGGCCCCCGGGTCTTCCGCGGATGGAACCAGTTCCACATGGCCTCGGTATCCTTCCAGGGAAGGTACAACCTGCCGCGGATAATGAACAGTAACGGGAGGACGGAAAAAATTGACAGACGTGACCTTGAGTCCTACGCCCAGGCTCCACAGTCCTTTGATAGTTTTTCTGATAGTGCTGAAAAACATGGCTTCCATCATTGTTGTCAGGTTAGCAGGCGGTACCAGAAGGCAGTGCATCATCAGATGTAATGCAGTATCTTCCTGTACCCTCAGAGGAAAAACATACTCCTTGTGTAGGAATATTATTCCTGTAGTATAGCTCACCATATTTTTTTTGTAAAACAGTTTTCTTGCAAGTCTGTATGTTCTAAAAAGCACAAGCTGCGTGTTTTGAGTAATCACATGGGCTTTGTAAAATAAAATATAGATTCATACATCATTTTTTACGGATATGCTTATCCATATCAGCTGTTGTTTTACCTGTCATCAGGCTTTGGTGCTGTTCTGGATGGGAGAGAATGTGTTTTTTTTCTCGAAATACTTTTTTGCTTGTCATAAATCCTGGTGTTTGCTACTGACAATAAAAAGCTTGGAGGATAATATGACTGACAACAAAGTTTACAGTGTATGCGGCATGTGTACGGTCAGGTGCCCCATAGAAGTGGAAGTGCATGGGGACCAGCTCAAGTTCATACAGGGCAATCCCCACTCTGCCCTCAAGGGCGCCCTGTGTGCCCGCGGCGGAGCAGGTGCCGGGCTTATCAACGATCCGGACCGCATCCGTCACCCCCTGATCCGTACGGGCAAGCGCGGAGAAGGACAGTGGCGCAAGGCATCCTGGGATGAAGCACTGGATTATGTGGCGGACAAGCTTGGGGGGATAATTCAGGAGCATGGCGGGCGCTCTTTATTGTGGTCAGACCGGGGAGGGCCTTTCCGTGATCTGCATCAGGCATTCGTACGCGGTCTTGGTTCGCCCAACTACAGCAACCACGACGCTTCCTGCGCTCGCAATGTGCAGCACGCGGCCATGTCGGTCATGGGTTACGGCCGCAAGGGGGTGGCTTATGATCTTAAAAACGCAAAACATGTTGTGCTGCAAACACGCAATATCCTGGAAGCAATCAATGTAAAAGAAGTCAACGACCTTCTGGATGCCGTGGACAACGGCTGCAAGGTCACGGTCATAGATGTGCGGGCCACCAAGACCGCGGGCAAGGCGGACCGTTTTCTCATGATCAGGCCCGGAACAGATTATGCCTTTAATCTGGCTGTCATCAACGAGCTCATCAACAAGAACCTTTATGATGCAGACTATGTGCACAGCTTTGTGCAGGATTTTGATCAGCTGCGCAATTTTGTCCAGGACTATACTCCGGAATGGGCCGAGAAAAAGACAGGCATCAAGGCCAGGGAGATCCGCGACTTTGTGGTGGACCTGGTCAAGGCCATGCCTTCCGTAGTCTGGCATCCCGGCTGGAATACCGCAAGATATACCGATTCTTTCTATGTCTCCAGGACCATATATATTATCAATGCATTGCTTGGCAGCATCGGGGTCAAGGGCGGCCTGCCCTTCATGGCCAAACCCGGGGACTGCGGCAGCAAGGGCCTCAAGGCCCTGGCATCCCTTTATCCCAAGCCCGAAGATGAGCGGGCTGACGGGGTAGGCACCAGGTATGGACATTTTGATCCGGGTCCAGGGCTTTTGCATTTGGGCTTTCAGGCCATAGAAAAGCAGGATCCATATCCGGTAAAGGCCTACATAGCTTACCGGCACGATCCATTCATGGCCTTTCCCGACCCCGAGGCCCTGAAGAAGATTACGGACAACCTGGACCTCATGGTATCGGTTACTTTCTCCTGGTCAGCCACGGCCTGGAATTCCGACGTGGTCCTGCCCTTGTCTCCATATCTGGAGCGCGAAAGCATCA
>NZ_QYZY01000110.1:0-4973 GCF_003838035.1 Desulfonatronospira sp. MSAO_Bac3
AAGATATCCGGCTTTCCTTGCGAGGGATCCTGGAAGACGAAAACTATCGGATCCTGGAAGCCGAGAGCGGCGAGCAGGGACTTGGGCTTCTGGGCCCGGGCGTGGATCTGGTTCTTCTGGATATCTGGCTGCCGGGAATAGACGGCCTGGAGGTCTTAAACCGCCTCAGGGAAAGCCACCCCAACCTGCCAGTGGTCATGATCTCCGGTCACGGCAATATCCAGACCGCTGTACAGGCCATCAAGAGCGGCGCCTTTGACTTCATAGAAAAGCCTTTGTCCCTGGAAAAGGTGCTCATCACCTCGGAAAAGGCCCTGGAGTTTTCCAGGCTCAGGCGGGAAAACCGCAAGCTGCGTCTGAGCAGCAAATCCGCGGAAGTGCACAGGATAACCGGCGAGTCAGATCATATCGAGGAACTGCGGCAGAACATTGAACAGGTGGCCCCCACCGAGGCCTGGGTGCTCATTACCGGCGAAAACGGCACCGGCAAGGAAATTGTGGCCAGGTCCCTGCACATCAAAAGCAACAGAGCCGATCATCCCCTCATTGCAGTCAACTGTGCGGCCATCCCGGAAGAACTCATTGAATCGGAACTCTTCGGCCATGAAAAAGGCTCCTTTACCGGGGCCTCCACTTCCAAGCAGGGCAAGTTTGAACTGGCTGACGGCGGCACCCTGTTTCTGGATGAAATCGGGGACATGAGCCTCAAGACCCAGGCCAAGATACTTCGAATCCTGCAGGAGCAGAGCTTTGAGCGCGTGGGCGGACACAAGACTGTAAACGTCAACGTCAGGGTTATCGCCGCCACCAACAAGAACCTGCAGCAGGAGATGAAAAACGGCAATTTCCGCGAGGACCTTTTTTACAGGCTGAACGTCTTCCCCCTGAACCTGCCTCCCTTGCGGGAAAGAAAAAAAGACATCCCCCCCCTGCTGGATGAATTCACCTCTCAGTTGAGCCAGGAGCACAATTTCAAACCCCTGAGTTTCAGTCCTGATGCCATAAGCATACTGCAGAAACACCCCTGGCCGGGAAATGTACGCGAACTTAAGAACTTTGTTGAGAGGATGTATATACTGCATCAGGGCAAGGAGATCAGCGCTTCCATGCTCCCGGCGGAAATCAGGGAGGCCGCAGTCTCAGGGCAGGGAGCTGATAAAAGTGCCCCCGACATGCCAGATGCCATGCCCCACGACTTCAAACAGGCCAGGTCCCTGTTTGAAGCCAGGTTCCTGGACCAGAAACTAAAGGAACATGACGGCAATGTGTCCAGACTGGCCGAGGCCATAGGCCTGGAAAGAAGCTACCTCTACCGCAAACTCAAGACTTACAATATCAGTACGGACTGAAAAACATCCGTTTTTCAAAAATATGCGGAAAGCTCCTGTGGCGACTCCAGAATATAATGTGCTCCGGCCTGCAGCAGTTCTTGCCTGCCTCTGAATCCCCAGGCCGCCCCCAGCCCAGTCATGCCTGCACTGACGGCTGTATACATATCCACGTTGGAATCACCCAGGAAATATACCTGGTCCGGTTTCAGGCCCATTCTGGCAGCCACCTCCAGAGCCGGTTCAGGATCAGGCTTGACAGCCCCATTGGGCAGTGCTCCCTGCACCACCTGAAAATACCCGTCCGGAAAAAAGTGTCCCACAGTATGCAGGGTGGCCTCATGGGGCTTGTTGGACAAAACAGCCATGGGAATCTCATTTCGGGCCAGTTCTTCCAGCGCCTCAAGTACCCCCGGGTACGGAGCGGTCCTGTTTGCCCAGCGCCTGGAATACTCCTCACGGGCCGCCTGGATGCACTCATTGATGACCGACTGGTCCTGGACATCCTCAGGCACAGCCCTCCTGACAAGCATGGGCAGCCCGTCGCCCACAAAAAAACGATAAGCGTCCACCGGGTGCTGCGCCCATCCCCTGCTCTTGAGAACACTGTTCACTGAATCCGCCAGATCCTGCAGAGTGTTCAGAAGTGTTCCGTCCAGATCAAAAATTATCCCCTTATTGCTCATTTTTTCCTTCTTTTTTGCAGAGATTCATGATAATTTGAAATACAGTATTCCAGCACACTGACCAACCGATCATGGTTCGTATATCAACTTGGATACCGTCCTGGCAAACTTATTTAAGGAGATTGGTATGGGTGAAGCTCACCCCGTGCAGCCCATGACGGCTGCAGAATACTTGGACTGGGAACCGGCCCAGCTGGAAAAGTATCAGTATATCCATGGTGAGGTTTTTGCCATGGGCGGAGCCTCCAGGCGGCATGTAACAGTTTCCGGGAACCTGCTTACAGAACTTGACCGTTATCTGGAAGGCTCGCCCTGCCGGGTTTATATGGCGGACATGAAGCTGGAAATAAAAAAGGAAGAGATTTATTTTTATCCAGATGTCCTGGTCACCTGTGATCCGGAGGACCACAAAGCAGAACAGTTCATGCGCTCCCCTGTTGTGGTGGGCGAGGTTTTGTCCGAGTCCACCGCGGCTTTTGACCGGGGAGACAAAGCGACATATTACCGAAGCCTGCCCTCACTGAAAGAATTCGTGCTCATTGACCCGGAGCGCAGGCGCATGGAACTATACCGCCGCACCCAGCAGGACACCTGGGAACTCCTGGACATCCCCCCGGAACACCACCTGCCCCTGCACAGCCTGGAACTGGAAATCCCCTGGCAGCGCATATTCCGCAATGTGGACTGAAACAGCCTCCCGAAACAATTTGTCAAGCAGCCATGACAGCTATCCAATTCCCATCCAGACAGTCAAAAGCCGCTCTACTTCCCGCATGTACTCGTATTCGAGATGGCCAAACGGCTCTCTCAACTTATCACGTGGCAGGGTTGTAATTTTGTCCACCATGATTTCAGATACAGACAGCAATCCGTTCTGGACTGTCGGATCTACTCGAAGCCGAAATAAGGGCGTATCACGCAGCTTGCTGGTTATAGGCAGGATGGTAACTGATGGGTGGACGTCAAAAAAGTCCGACTGGATGACCAGGGCTGGGCGAGGCTTGCCGTAGGTTCCTGGTTGCACAACAGGCAATATGTCGCCTCTCCCCATTACTCCCAGCCTTCCCTGTCGGATACGTCCTCGATCCAGGACAGGACTTCCTTCTCCTGGGGATCGTTCGCTACAAGCAGGCTCTGACGGCGGCATTCCTCCGCAAATCCCTCCTCTCGGGTATCAGGAACCCAAATCTGGATAGGACGCATACCAGCGGACCTCAACCCCTCTCGGTGTTTACGCACTCGTTCTTTTACTGGAACAGTCATCTTAAGCTCTCCTTATGTTTCATGTAACCAGTAAGTGTATAAAAGTCAATTTATCCAAAGACCCCGGCTCGGGGGATATAAATATTTATCTCTTCCTCCTGCCTTGCTCCGCGGCTCTAAAGCCGCTTCCCTCCGGGGCGTAGGCCCTATGGGCCGGAGGCTGCCCGGGCGTGAGAAATTTCTTCCAGTGTTCCCATGCTCCGCGTGGGAGTATTCTTCGGACGCTCCGCGTTTAAAAGAAAAGTTTAACCTCAGGCAGGAATCAGTATCATACTGGCCTGCCTTCCGCATTTTTTGTCCCGGCGATAGGAGAAAAAGAGCTCTTCCCGGCACATGGTGCACATATCCAGGGAAAATACATTCCCGGGGAGCAGTCCGGCCTGCAGGAGCTGATCCCGGGTCAGGGACCACAGGTCCATTGTTTTTTGCTCCTGATGATAATAATCGGCAAATTCCGGAGTCCAATGTTCCTCAAAAGGCTCGAACCTGGCACAGCATGGCCCCAGGGAGGGGCCGCGCACAGCCGCCAGGTCTGCCGGACTGAGATTGTAGTATTTACACAAATCTCTTACGGCGGTTTCAGGAAACCCGGCCCGGTTGCCCCGCCAGCCGCAGTGCAGGGCCAGGACGTATTCCTGGGACTTGTGTGCAAGCATGACCGGCTGGCAGTCAGCGGTCTTGATCACAGCACCCCGGCCAGGCCGGGACAGTCCAAGACCGTCGCCTTCCAGGGACGACCCGTCCAGGCAGTCTTCATCAGGGTCAAAATGAACAAGCGTACCGTGCACCTGCCTAAGCTCCACCCACCCGGACAGTCCCAGTTCATCCTTCAAAGCCCTGCGATTGGCCCCGGCCCGTGCAGGTTCATCCTCCACATCCAGGGAAATGTTGCCCTGCCCGAAACTTCCCGAACTTACCCCGCCCAGCCTGGTTCCGAAAATACAGGCCACTTTTTCCAGGCCGGGAAAAGAAAAACTTATATACTGCGGACTATTCATAGTTGCACTCCAGTAGTCAGGTTCCCGCACTTTTACCCATTTTCAGCTTGACTTATTTTGGGTAAAAACTTCAATGGTCCTTGTTTCGGTAAATATAAAATGCATGGGTATATCCCAGGGATCTGCCGGAAGTCTTTCCACCACCTGGAAATCGTATGCAAAGCCCGCAAGCAGCGGCCCTGGGTCTGACAGCAGGCTGAAATAGCGGTCATAAAAACCCTGGCCGAAACCCAGGCGGTATCCGGATTCGTCAAAGGCCACCCCGGGCACCACCGCCACAGAGGGAGCATGATTCTCAAAGATATTCTCCTGTTTCGGCTCCGGCTCGTAGATATTGCAAAACCCCGGCCTCAGGCAGCTCAGGTCCTGCACCCGGTAAAATTCCATCCTGCCGGGCCGGTGCGGGTCACAGTACGGGGCGTACACCTCACGGCCCTGCTGCAGAAGTTCCCGCAACAGAGGCTTAGTGTCCACCTCGCTTTTGATGGGCAGATAGACCAGAAAACAGGTGTGCTGCATGAGCTTCCTAGTAGAGAGGAAGTTTTCTATGACGGCAGAGCTTTTGGCATTTACCTCCCCGGGGTCCAGGGAACTTCTTTGCCTGAGCATCGCAGCCCGCAATTCTTTTTTGTCCGCATGCATAAGATTTGACCTTCAGTTTTTCAAAGGATATATGCCTTTTATCTGTTAACTGATAT
>NZ_QYZY01000111.1:0-2000 GCF_003838035.1 Desulfonatronospira sp. MSAO_Bac3
ATCCCCCCACCTGGTTGCAGAATATGAAAAAAACCCTGTGCTTGACCGCCAGGGAACCCATCATGGCCTGCCTGATCCCGTGCTTGCCAAGACCGAAGGGAGAGGCGGACATGTTTATGATAATATCGGCCCCCTGCCGGGCCAGTTCCTGCATGGGATTCACCCCGCCCCTGGGCCTGTCCCAGAAATCCTCGTCATTCCAGGCGTCTTCGCAGATGCTTACCCCCACTACTTTTCCCTTGTACTCAAAAACACCGGGAGCCTCGGCAGCGCAAAAATAGCGCTTTTCATCAAAGACGTCGTATTCAGGCAGAAGCACCTTGCTGAAGACCTTGATCACCCGGCCTTTATCCAACAGGCAGGCCGAATTGTAGACCTCTCCGGTCCGGCCTGGAAAACACCATGGACTCCCCAGAAGCAAAGGGCCCACACCTGAAGTCTCCCGGGCAATAAAGCGTACGCTCTGCATACACTTCTCCAGGATATCCTCTCTTAATAGAAGGTCCCGGGCCGGATATCCGATAACTGCCAGTTCCGGGGTCACGCAAATGTCAGCGCCCTGTCCGGAGGCTTCCATGCAGGCCTGGACAATCCCCCGGGCATTGCCCTCAAAATCGCAGACAACGGGATTCAGCTGCAAAAGCCCGATTTTCATTCCCTGTTTTCTCCCTGTTATTTCCAGACAATCCTGTTTACTGTATGTTGAACAGCCTTGTGGCCACAGATTCTGTCTGCCGTGCAGGCGGTTCGATTATTGTTGACCTGCAGCATATTTGCAAGTAAATATCACATCTTCATTAAACAGGCCGATAGCATCAGGTGGCCATGAGCATCAAAGACTTTTTTGACCGGGAAAAGATATCCCCTCTGCTTAAACTGCCCGACGAAATGCGGGAAAAGCTTTTTTCCGGCACGCATCTGTCCAGGCGCGAAAAATACGTTATGGCCAACCTTTACTACCTGGATTCCTGGAACAAACTTGATGAATATCAGAATCTTTTGCCCGCCATGGCTGACCTTGAGCTATCCGAATGCCTTGAAAGCATTGACATTCTGGAGGAAGAAGGATTCATTTCCAGGAAAGGGCAGAAAATCATACTCAGGATCAAACCCATAACCTACAAGTAATCATCCATGCCCAAAAGAACCGACATCAAAAAAATCATGCTCATTGGTTCCGGACCCATCATCATCGGACAGGCCTGCGAGTTCGACTACTCCGGGACACAGGCCCTCAAGGCCCTCAAGGAAGAAGGCTACCAGGTGGTCCTGGTCAACTCCAATCCGGCCACTATCATGACCGACCCGGATCTGGCCGACCAGACCTATATCGAACCCATAGAACCCGATACAGTGGCCCGCATCATCGCCAGGGAAAAACCCGATGCCCTTTTACCCACCCTGGGAGGACAGACCGGGCTTAATACTGCAGTGGCCCTGTCCGAAAACGGAGTACTGGAAAAATACGGCGTAGAACTCATCGGGGCTTCCCTGCCGGTCATCCAGAAAGCTGAAAGCAGGGAGCAATTTCGCAGGGCCATGGAAAACATAGGCCTCAAAGTCCCCAAAAGCGGCATAGCCCGCAACATGGACGAGGCCAGGCAGTGGACCAGTACCATTGCCTTTCCCATCATCATCCGCCCTGCCTATACCCTGGGTGGAACCGGGGGCGGCATCGCCTACAACCTGGAGGACCTGGAGGAAAAGGCTGCCTACGGCCTGTCCTGCAGCATGACCCATGAGATCATGCTTGAAGAATCTGTCCTGGGCTGGAAAGAGTTCGAACTGGAGGTCATGCGGGACAAGAACGACAATTGCGTTATAATCTGTTCCATTGAAAACCTGGATCCCATGGGTGTGCATACCGGGGACTCCATTACCGTAGCCCCGTCCCAGACCCTCACCGACAGGGAATACCAGGTCATGCGCAACGCCTCCCTGGATATAATGCGCGAAATAGGCGTTGAAACCGGAGGGTCCAATGTCCAGTTCGCGGTGAA
>NZ_QYZY01000112.1:0-3139 GCF_003838035.1 Desulfonatronospira sp. MSAO_Bac3
CTATTGGTTTTCTTTACGGAAACGAGGAGTTTTTTCTTTTGGCAAGGAAATCAAGCAATTATGAGGAGGCGTATCTTAATACGGTGACGAATAATTGTGCAGATTGACGCCGCCAAAAGGAAAAAGAACCGTTTCCGGATGAAAACTAGAAAGCGTGGGGCAACATCCTTTTAACAGAGGACATGTTGGCCTTGTCCACGATAGCCGGCTTGCCCAGCCTGCGCTTTCTTTTGGCATTTTTCTTGGTCAGAATGTGCCGCTTGTTCTGCTGCCGTCTTTTGACCTTGCCGCTTCCGGTTATGGAAAAACGCTTGGCGGCGCAGCGCCTGGTCTTTATTTTAGGCATGTTATCCTCCTGGAGTTAAAATCATATTGTACAGATGGTAAATCAGGCCTTTTTGGGTCCCACCGGGGAAAGAAGCAGGTGCATGGTCCTGCCTTCATAGCGGGGTTCCTGTTCCACCCTGGCCACGTCCGAGGTCTGCTCCACCACCTTGTTTAAAATATCTGCTCCGCGGTCCTTGTGAGCCATCTCCCGGCCCCTGAAAAAAACCGAGACTTTAACCCTGTCTCCTTCTTCAATAAATTTGCGGATATGGCGGACCTTGGTGTTCAGGTCGTTTACGTCGGTTTTGGGACGAACCTTGATTTCCTTGACCTGGACTCTGGACTGCTTTTTCTTGGCTTCCTGCTTTTTCTTCTGCTGCTGATACTGGTATTTGCCGAAATCCATAATCCGGCATACAGGGGGATCAGCGTTGGGGGCCACTTCCACGAGATCAAAGCCTGAAGTCTGAGCCATGTCCAGAGCCTGGCCGGTGTCCATGATGCCCAGCTGCTCGCCTTCGCCATTGATTACACGTACCTTCCTCGCCATGATCTGCTTATTGCGGCGAGCCTTAGTAGAGGTATCTATAACTCAATCCTCCCTTCTTAAACGGTTCATCCATGTCCTGAAAAATCTGATCCGCAACTTCCTGGATGCTCATAAGCCCCAGGTTTTTGCCGCCCCTTAAACGCACGTTCAGGCCAGACTCCTGAACCTCCTGGTCTCCGGCCACCAGCACGTATGGAATCTTTTCCATCTGGGCCTCGCGCACCTTGTACCCAAGCTTTTCGTTACGGTCGTCCACTTCCACCCGGATACCCATCTGCCTAAAGCGGTCCGCACAATCATGAACATACCCGGCCTGGGCATCGGTAATATTCATGATACGGGCCTGCACAGGGGCCAGCCATGTGGGAAATGCTCCGCCGTAGTGCTCTATAAGCACACCTAGAAAGCGCTCTATAGCACCAAGGACCACTCTATGCAACATTACCGGCCTGTATTTCCTGCCGTCTTCACCGGTATATGTCAGGTCAAAACGCTCCGGCAGGGTGAAATCGCATTGCACCGTGGCGCACTGCCATTTGCGGTCCAGGGCATCCTTTAGCTTGATATCTATCTTGGGGCCGTAGAATGCGCCGTCCCCTGGATTTATCTCATAGGGCATATCCAGTGCATCCAGGGCGCTGGTCAGGGCCCTTGTGGATTTCTCCCATGCCTCGCTGGATCCGATGTGCTTTTCCGGACGGGTGCTCACCTCCACCACGTACTCAAACCCGAAAAGTCCCATGACGTCCCGGACAAAATTGACCACCCCGGTAATCTCGTCCTGCAGCTGATCCGGACGGCAAAGGATATGCGCATCGTCCTGGGTAAACTCCCGTACCCGCAGCAGGCCGTGCAGAACGCCGGACTTTTCATGCCGGTGCACCCGGCCCAGCTCAAAATAACGCAGAGGCAGGTCGCGGTAGCTGCGCAGCTTAGATTTGTATATAAGCATGTGGGAGAGGCAGTTCATGGGTTTTACGCCGTAGACCTGCTCATCTATGTGCGTAAAATACATGTTCTCCCGGTAATTATCGTAATGCCCGGACTTTTCCCAGAGCTCCCTGCGCAGTATCTGAGGACCCTGCACAATCTGATACCCGCGCCTTAAATGCTCCTTGCGCTCAAAATCCTCGAGAATGGTGCGGATAAGCGCCCCTTTGGGATGAAAAATGGGCATTCCCGGACCGGCCTCTTCGCTGAAACTGAAAAGATCCAGCTGCGCCCCCAGTTTGCGGTGATCGCGCTTTCTGGCTTCCTCCAGGCGGGTCAGATGCTTTTTGAGCTCTTTGTCTGAGGCAAAAGCTGTGCCGTAGATCCTCTGCAGCATGGGACGTTTTTCATCCCCGCGCCAGTATGCCCCGGCCACAGAGGTGAGTTTGAAGGACTTTACATAACCTGTGCTCGGCACATGCGGACCGCGACAGAGGTCGATAAAATCACCGTGCCTGTATAAAGACACCTCATCTTCTTCCAGTTCGTCCAGGATCTCCAGCTTGTAGGTCTCGTTCATATCCAGAAAGACCTTTTTGGCTTCTTCCCTGGACATGACCACCCTTTCAAAAGGCTGATCCTGGGCGATGCTCCGGGCCATTTCGGCCTCTATCTTCTCCAGGTCTTCCGGGGTGAAGGGACGTTCATAATCGAAATCGTAATAGAAGCCATGCTCAATGTCCGGGCCGATGGTCACCCTGGCCGACGGAAAAATGGTCTTCACCGCCTCGGCCATGATATGGGCCGCACTGTGCCTGAGCACCTTGAGTCCTTCCGGGCTGGAAAGGGAAACCGGCTCAAGCACCCCGCACTGCTCATCAACCTCCGAACCCAGGTCGTACAGGCGGTCTTCACAGCGGCAGGCCACCGCTTCTTTAAATTTTTTCCCGGACAGGGCCTTGGACAGGATTTCCCGGCAGGTCGCCCCGGTGCTCAACTGGATCTCTTCCGGGGCTCCGGACACTTTAACCATTTTTTCTCCAGTTTATAAACAGATAAGGGAGGCTTGGGACCTCCCTGGCAAAACAGTAAGCGTGGTAGGCGCGAGGAGATTTGAACTCCTGACCCCTTGCGCGTCAAGCAAGTGCTCTCCCCCTGAGCTACGCGCCTGTAGTGCTGCTGAGCGCAAATACTTATCAGCATTGATAACCCTCTGTCAAGAACCTGGGAGTTAAGAGTTATCAGTTATTTGTTAAAAGTTGATAAAAAATCACGCCCCCTGACCTCCGACCTCTGACTCCTGACCCCTGACCCCTGACCCCTGATTTCTGA
>NZ_QYZY01000113.1:0-26224 GCF_003838035.1 Desulfonatronospira sp. MSAO_Bac3
AGTCAATGACGTCAATCTGCTTAGAGCCAGCCTGCCCCATTTTATTGATCTCATAAGAGACTTTTTGACCATGCTGGGCCTGCTAGTGGTGGTTTTCTATCAGGACGCCTTTCTGGCCACCATTTCTCTGGTAATTTATCCCCTTGCAGTATATCCGTTTATACATTTCAGCAACAAGATCCGCAAGCTTGGCCGTAAAAAGCAGGTCAAGCTCTCACAGATTACAGGCTTTTTGCAGGAGACTCTGAGCGGGATTAAGGTGATCAAAGCCTTTGCAGCCGAAAACCGGGAACATCAGAATTTTGCAAAGGAAAATCAAAAACTGGTGGCCAATGCTCTTAAGCAGCTTAAGTACAATTCCCTGGCCACCCCGGTAATGGAGGTTCTGGGGGCTGTGGGTATGGGCCTTATAATCTGGTATGGGGGCAGCCAGGTCATGGCTGGCGAGACCACGCCGGGCACATTTTTTTCTTTTCTAACCGCCCTTTTTATGCTCTACAAGCCTATCAAGAAGCTGAATAAGACCAATTTGGCCATCCAGCAGGCCCTGGCCGGGGCGGAGCGGGTGTTCCAGGTACTGGATTCTGATGAGATAAAGGAAGAAAAAGGTGGTGATGTGGAGCTCAGGCCTCCTTTTGAGAGCCTGGAGATGAAAAATGTGAGCTTTTATTATCCTGAGAGTCAGCATCCTGCCCTGGACAGGGTGAATCTAAATATCATTCAGGGACAGAAGATTGCCATTGTCGGTCCCAGCGGGGCGGGCAAGTCCACGTTGATAAATATCCTTCCCCGGTTTTACGTGCAGCAGGAAGGCGAGGTTTATATAAACGGCCGGCCCACCTCGGAGTACACTCTGCACAGCCTGCGCAGGTTCATGGGCATCGTCTCCCAGGACAATTTTTTGTTCAATACAACTGTAAGCGAAAACATAGCCTATGGCCTGGACCATGCGGAGCCTGAACAGGTGGAGGCCGCGGCCAGGGCCGCCTTTGCCCATGATTTTATTATGGAGCTAAGCGATGGTTACGACACAGTGCTTGGCGAGCGCGGGGTCAGGCTTTCGGGCGGTCAGAAGCAGCGCATCACCATTGCCCGGGCCATCTTGAAGGACCCGGCCCTGCTTATCCTGGACGAGGCCACCTCGGCCCTGGACACCGAGTCCGAGCGCATTGTGCAGCAGGCCCTGGAAAACCTCATGCGACAGCGCACCAGCATTGTGATTGCCCACAGGCTTTCCACCATTTTGTCCGCGGACAGTATCGTGGTCCTGGACCAGGGCAGCATAATTTCTCAGGGCAGTCATGAACAGCTTTTGCACAAGTGCTCTTTATACAAAAAACTATATGAAATGCAGTTCCAGGATCAGAATGCTGGCCTGGAGGTCGATGCTGGAGAGAGACAGTGAGAACCATGAGCGTTACTGAAAACCGGGACAATTATGTAACTCACCCAAGCGGGGCATCCTGGATTTTTTCCAGAACCCCTAGTCTTTACTTTTATCCTAGAATGCTGGGCACAGTTTTGCGGTCCTGGGCCAAAGCCAGATGGAAAGGGTTTACCGACCATGACTGGATTTTAAGAAGCGTGGACATTTTCCGGCACCTGGAAAAGGTGGACTGCAGGTTTATTATCCGGGGCAAGAAGAACTTCATTGATCTGGACGAACCCTGCGTCTTTGTGGGCAATCACATGAGCACTCTGGAGACCTTTGCCCTGGCAGCAGTAGTATGTCCTCACAGGCAGGTGACTTTCGTGGTCAAGGAGGGCCTGGTGCGCTATCCGGTCTTCAAGCACGTGATGATCTCCAGGGACCCGGTGGTGGTCAAAAGACAAAATCCCAGGGACGATTTCAAGGTGGTCATGCAGGAGGGACTGGACAGGCTTAACCGGGGAATTTCAGTGGTGGTCTTTCCCCAGGCCGAGAGATCCAGGGTGCTGGATCTGCAGCGCTTCAACTCCATGGGTGTCAAGCTGGCCAGGAAAGCAGGAGTGCCTGTGGTGCCCCTGGCCCTGAAGACCGATGCCTGGGGGCAGGGCAGCATAATCAAGGATTTCGGCTGGATCAGGCCCAACAGGCCCATTCGCATGGATTTCGGACCGGCCATGCAGGTTCAGGGAAACGGCAGGGCCGAGCATCAAGAGATAGTTGATTTCATTTCCTACAGGCTGGATGCCTGGCAGGGCTATGCCCGCTGGTTCGGGATGAATTAAAAGCAAGGCGGGTTTCTTGGCTTTCATTCCAGAACATGCTGTATAAATAAGTTTTGCTTTCAGTTAACAGCAGCAATCGACTTGGATTAGCTTTTGAGGCCATTTTTTCTGACAATTTTTTATATGTTCAAAAGCCGACCCATGAGTGGGCTGTGGGGGTGTGACAAGGGGTTGACCACAGTTACGCCGCGCCAGATAAATCCATCCTGCAGGTCTTCGCTAAGCAGCAACCGGCAATGATTTTCAGCAGTGACGGACAAAATCAGCGCATCCCAGACCTGAATCTGGTGATCTACGACAAGGTCCATAGCGGATTGAAACGCATTCCACGTGGAATCCAACACTGAAAAACTGTCAGCCCAGCCGAGTACTGCCATGCGTGCAACAGAGGCTGATTGCCCGGCTTTGCCCACCAGAACCCGGTACAGTTCTCCCATCACCTGAGCAGGGAGTACCACTCTTTCCACAGGCAATGCCGCAATCAGTTCCCGGGCGATTGTGCAGCGCTCAAGGTCACCTACACCTTCTGCGTAGGCCAGAATATTTGTATCTAAAGCGGCACGCACGGCATCACTCGTAAAGCTCTTCTCTGGTCCACTGCCGGTTCCCGGTTATGGGCTGGTGGTTTAGACGCTCCAGCAGGATAGATTTTGCCTGCCTGCGCTGAGCAGCCTCAGGCGCGCCGGGATGAATGGCTGCAACTGCTCTGCCTCGGGAAATAATGGTGTATGATTCGCCTTCAGCTACCCCGCGCAATATACTGGAGAAACTGCGATTGGCTTCAGAAGCTGTCACTGTTTTCATGATTTTACCTTTTCATTCTAAATGTAGTTCAGTTCACTACTTTTTTGTTAGTTTTTAAAGAAGGAGCTGTCAACTGCTTTTATAAAAAAGCTGTGTCAGAAGTCTCTGCTGCTTTCAGCGCATTCACCGCCACGCATGTTTTCCTGGCGCAGTAATATTTTTCAGCTGCTTTCTGCCCTTCACCTGCTGAGCACCTTGAAGGCGAAGCAGGCAGCTCCGAACCCGTTGTCGATATTGACCACTGATATGCCCGGGGCGCACGAGGTGAGCATGGCCAGCATGGGTGTGATTCCATTCAGGCTGGTACCGTAACCCACGGAAGTGGGAACGCCCACGATGGGCACAGGACAGAGGCCTGCCAGTACTGAGGGCAGGGCACCTTCCATTCCGGCTATGACTATCAGGATTCTGGCTTTAGAGATTTTGGGCAGATGGGGAAAGAGCCTGTGCAACCCGGCTACCCCGACATCAGAAACCAGGCCGGGAGTGTGCCCGAAAAACTCCAGGCAGGCATAGGCTTCCAGGGCCACCGGAAGGTCCGCTCCGCCGGCGGATATAATCATGGCCTCGGCTTCCCCGTTCCAGGGGTGGTCCAGGTCGATGCTGCTGTTGAGCTCGAACAGGCCTGGTACTTCAAAATATCTGCCTTCAGGGAACTCTTGAGCCAGGGCGTTTCCGGCATCCGCGCCCAGCCTGGTTACCAGGACCTTTTGCTGTCTGCCGGCCAGGTGCTTTACTGCCGTGAAAAGCTGCTTTTTGCTCTTGCCCGCACCAAATACGACTTCCGGGATGCCGGTGCGTATCCCGCGGCGCATGTCCAGGTTCAGCCCCTGACCGGTTTCCAGGTAGGGCTCCAGCCCTATACGTTCCATGGCCTTATCCATGGACGTGTGCCCGTCCAGCAGGTCCTGAAGCAGTTGCGCAAGCTCATTTCTTTGCATGAAAACCTCGTAAGTCTACCCGGTTATCCGGTGGACGAGCATTGTTTTCCGGTTAAAAAACCATTTTATGCGGCCCGGGAGTACAGATATGCATTGAAAAGTTGATGCAATGCCTGTATGTTGCCCAAGTCATGTCTTCAAAGAGAATCCTTTTCATTGCCAGATCCGAACTGATAAGCCCTGTTCTGTCCAGGCTCAGACAGGAGGGGTACGAGCTTCTCATGAGCGAGAGCCTGGAAGGGGCACTGAAAATTATCAGTCAGAAAAGCCCGGCCCTGATTTTTTCTCAGGTAGCCATGCCCGGCTTCAGGATTCATGATCTCCTGGACGCCCTGGAGAGCCAGGAGATGCAGCGCAGGGTTATTGCCGTGGCTGAGCAGGGCACTGCCCGTGAGGCTCAGCAGATCCTGGAGGCCGGTGCCGGCGACTACTGGCTTGCCCCTTTGCAATGGGATAAGGTCAAGGCTGTGCTGCCCGGTTCATCCCCGCAGCAGGCTCAAAACCGGACTTCTGTTTCAGAGCCGGGCAAGCATGAGATCATCGGGTCGCACCCCGCCATGCAGAAGGTCATGGCCCTGGCCAGGCAGGTGGCTTCTTCCAAGGCCTCGGTCCTTATAAGCGGTGAATCCGGAACAGGCAAGGAAATGTTCGCCAGGTTCCTGCACAACAACAGTCCCCGTCATGCCGGGCCTTTTGTCGCGGTCAACTGTGCCGCACTGCCCGAGCACCTGCTGGAGAGCGAGCTTTTCGGCCATGAAAAAGGTGCATTCACCGGGGCCATCAGCAGAAAAGTGGGCAAGTTCGAGTTGGCCCACCAGGGCACCATCCTCCTGGATGAGATATCAGAAATGGACCTGGCCCTGCAAGCCAAGCTTTTGCGGGTACTCCAGGAAAGCGAGATCGACCGGGTGGGCGGCACGGATACTGTCCGGGTGGATGTCCGGGTCCTGGCCACCACCAACCGCAACATCGAGGAATGCGCCCGCAGGGGGGAGTTTCGACAGGACCTGTTTTACCGCTTAAATGTCATCCCCCTGAGGCTGCCTCCTTTGCGGGAAAGGAAAGATGACATACTGGTCCTGGCCGGGCACTTTATCCGCCATTACAGCACCCAGTACGGGCTGCCGGCCATGGAGCCGGATGAAGAGGCCGCCGGGTGGCTTGTGGAGTACGACTGGCCGGGTAATGTCCGGGAGCTGCAAAACCTTATGGAAAGGGCGGTACTGCTGGCAGGGCAGTCAGGGGTGATCCGCACCAGGCATTTTCTCCTGGAAGAAGATGATCTTCAGGATATACTCGAAGAAAGCCAGGGAAACCACGCAGAAGAAGAATCCCTGCCCTTTACACAAGACGATGCAGCAGTAGCAGCAATTGACCCCGGGGGAGATGACGAGATTTATCCCATACATGAAATGGAAAAACGTATGATCATGAAGAGTCTGAAAAAGACAGGGGGCAACCGCACCCAGGCCTCTGAGCTTTTAGGCATTTCCGTACGTACCCTGCGTAATAAATTGAGCGAGTACAAGAAGCAGGGACTGGTTGTTTCGTAAAAATATGTAAAGGAGAATATATGTCTGTTTTGAATCCACAGGTGGCGGATTATCTGGAAAAAGCCTCATGGATCAGGAGAATGTTCGAGGCCGGAAGCGAATTAAAGCAGAAATACGGGCCGGAAAATGTTTTTGATTTCAGCCTGGGCAATCCGGATCTGCCTCCACCGACTGAAGTGGGGCAGGGACTGGAGGAGCTGGGCAGAAACGCCTGCAAGCCCTACGCCCTGGGATACATGCCCAACGCAGGACTGCCTGGAGTGCGCAAGGCCCTGGCCGGGGTAGTTTCCAGGGAACAGGACACCGAGGTTGCCCCGGAAAATATTGTGGTCACCTGCGGGGCCGCCGGCGGGCTCAATGCCTTTTTCCGGGCCGTGCTTCGTCCCGGGGATGAAGTGGTCTGCCCGGCCCCATTTTTTGTGGAATACTATTTTTATACCGAAAATTTTCAGGGAGTCTTCGTGCCGGTCCCGTCGAAGCCGGTTAGCTTTGAGCTGGACCTGGAGGCCATGCAAAGGGCCATAACTCCCAATACCAGGGTGGTGCTCATCAATTCCCCCAACAATCCCAGCGGACAGGTGTATTCCCGGGAAGAGCTGGAAGGCCTGGTAAGAATCCTTGAGGACAAAAGCAAAGAGTACGGACAGCCCATTCTGCTTATTTCGGATGAGCCATACCGCTTTTTGACCTATGACGACACAGTGGTGCCTCCGGTCATGGCTCTTTATCCCTATAGCCTGGTGGTCAGTTCCTACTCCAAGAGCCTGTCCATGGCCGGAGAAAGGGTAGGGTACCTGGCGGTGCACCCGGAAATGCCCGGAGGAGATGAGCTGCTTCAGGGTCTGAACCTGACCAACCGTATCCTGGGTTTTGTAAACGCTCCGGTTATCGGTCAGATCCTCCTGGAAAAGGCCCTGCATGTCACTGTGGATACCGGGGTTTATTCCGCCAGAAGGCAGGCCATGGCCGAAATCATGGACAAGGCCGGACTGGAGTTTTCTCTGCCCAAGGGCGGATTTTACTTTTTCCCCAAGGCTCCGGACGGAGATGATCAGAAATTCGTCCGGGATCTTTTCGAAGAAAATATCCTGGCCGTACCCGGGTCGGGATTTGGATACCCCGGTTTTGTGCGCTTTTCTTTCTGCATCTCCGAGGAAGTCATCCGCAGGGCAGAGGCGGGGCTTGTGCGGGCTGTTGGTAATGGCTGAAAGAAGGCAGCTATCTCAGGAGAAGAAAAAAATGACCAGGGAAGAATTATTCAAGAAAAATCAGCAGCTTTCCACTGAATTTGAGCTGTACCTGCTTGAACATCCCGAGGTGGAAGAAAAAATTCCTGACAATGCTGTGCTTGTTCTGCTTCCAGATTATGATCAGGAGTTGGCCTCCAGAAATATGGAGATTGCACAGGTTCAGAAAGAGGCTGGACAGGTTGTTGTTTATGTCAGGGTGGAGAAGCTGCGTAAGTCAAGAATCGACGGTCTTTCCCTAAAGGTGGCCTGATTCTAACTGCTTGACTTGTGCCTTGTTCGAGGCTAATATACTTCGTTTTTGCGTCCATTTTCAAGGGTGATTCAATATAAATGTTTGATAGTCTATCTGAACGGTTAAATTCCGTTTTTAAAAAGCTCAAGGGCCACGGCCGTCTGGATGAGCAGAATATCCAGGCGGGGATGCGCGAGGTGCGCCTGGCCCTGCTGGAAGCAGACGTCAACTACAAGGTCGTCAAGGACTTCACCCAGCGGGTCAAGGAGCGAGCCCTGGGCCAGGAGGTGCTCAAAAGCCTTACGCCCGGCCAGCAGGTGGTCAAGATTGTCAAGGAGGAACTGGAAGAACTCCTGGGCGGCGAGCAGCAGGGACTGGACCTCAAGGCCAAGCCGCCGGTGGTCATTATGATGGTTGGCCTGCAGGGCTCGGGTAAGACCACTTCCGCGGGCAAGCTGGCCCTGCATTTAAAGGGGCTCAAATATTCGCCCTATCTTGTGCCTGCGGACGTTTACCGTCCGGCGGCCATTGACCAGCTGCACAAGCTGGCCGGGGATCTGAACATGCCCGCCTATCCTTCCACCTCCAGCGACAACCCGGTGGATATCTGCATGCGCGCCCTGGAAGAAGCCAGGCAGAAGGCATATACTGCGGTGATATTTGATACCGCCGGACGTCTGCACATTGACGAGACCCTCATGCAGGAGCTGGTTTCCATCAAGGAGAAGTGCTCCCCCCATGAGATACTTTTCGTGGCCGATGCCATGACCGGGCAGGACGCGGTTACAGTGGCCCAGCGCTTCAATGACCTGCTGGACATTACCGGGGTGGTGCTGACCAAGATGGAAGGCGATGCCAGGGGCGGTGCCGCCCTCTCCATCAAGTCCATTACCAACAAGCCCATCAAGTTTGTGGGCACCGGGGAAAAGCTCACCGACCTGGAAGTTTTTCACCCGGACCGCGTTGCTTCCAGGATCCTGGGCATGGGGGACGTACTTACCCTCATTGAAAAGGCCCAGGAAGACATGGACCAGGATGAAGCCAGGGCCATGCAGGAGAAGTTCCAGAAGTCCAAGTTCGACCTGGATGATTTTCGCAAGCAGATGGGCCGGCTGAAGAAAATGGGCTCCATCGAAGGGCTCTTAAAGATGATTCCCGGCATGGGCAAGATGCGGGACAAGCTTAAGAATGTGCAGATGCCGGAAAAAGAGATGGGCAAGATGGATGCCATGATCAACTCCATGACCCGGCAGGAGCGCAGCAACCCCAAGATTTTCAATGCCTCGCGCAAGCAGAGGGTGGCCAGGGGCAGCGGGACTACGGTCCAGGATGTAAACCAGCTTCTGACCAACTTCGACCAGATGCAGAAGATGATGAAAAAGATGGTGGGCAAGGATGGTCAGCCCCAGCTGGATATGAACAGTCAGGGAATGCCTGTGCCTGGAAGGACCAAGACCAAACGCAAAAAAGTCAAGCGCAGAAAAAAGAAAAAATAAATCTGGACAAAACAGTATTCAAGTATATATTTTTCCTGAAAACTTGCCGTTTTCAGGGTCTATTCTGTTCGGCCCATGTTAAATCAAACCGGGAATACACTGGAATTTGATTTGAGGCTTCCAGGGTTGAGCAAAACAGAGCAAACTACAAAAGAATAAACGGGGGACGATTACATGGCTGTTAGACTTAGACTCACCAGGATGGGATCCAAAAAGAAACCTTTCTACCGCCTGGTGGCATTGGACAGCGAGACCAGACGCGACGGGCGCGCTCTGGAATATCTCGGGTACTACAATCCTTTGCAGGATCCGCCTGAGATCAAGATCAACATGGACAAGGTCAAGGCCTGGATGGACAAGGGTGCAAAGCCCACAGATACAGTACGCTCGCTTATAAAGAAGGCCAGCGCCTGAGAAAGGCTTCAGAGGCCTGTGCAGGAGAATGCCTGGCTGCCATGGTCTGAAAAGGTGGGTCTGCAAGTGTTCTGTCTTGCCGCCCGAACCATGCCTGGAGCGTTGCGATGTAAGTGAGTGACAGGCAAAATCAAGTAATTATAAGATAAAATTCATTGAATTGAACTTGCTTTTAAAGTCTCTGCAGTCAATTGATTACTGGGCAATCACCTGAAAATCTCTATTGAATCGATAATCGGAGGTGGTTATGAAGGAACTGATTGAATACATTGCCAAATCGCTGGTGGATAATCCGGATCAGGTCGAGGTTGCCGAAGTTGAAGGAGAGCAGACTTCAGTTATTGAACTCAAGGTGGCCAAAGAAGACCTGGGCAAGGTCATCGGCAGGCAGGGACGGACAGCGCGGGCCATGCGCACCATCCTGGGCGCTGCCTCCACCAAGGCTCAAAAGAGGACTGTTCTGGAAATAATTGAATAACTGATAAAATGTCTGCCAAAGACCTGTTGACCTGCGGGAAGGTGGTCAAACCACATGGACTCAAAGGGGAGATCTGCATAATCTGGTATGCAGACTCCCCTTTATTGTTGAAGAAAGCAGAGAAAATATATTTGCGGATGCCTGGAAAGCGCCCCAGGGCATTCACTCCCGAGTCCTCAAGAGAACACGGGAGCAGACTGTTGCTTCAACTGGAACAGATCACCGGCCGGGATCAGGCCGAAAAATGGCGGGGTGCGGAAATCCTTGCGGACTCCAAAGACCTGCCCCGCGATGATGATAACGAGATATACCTGCACGAACTCCTGGGTTGTAGTGTCTTCCTGGACAGCGGAGAATACCTGGGTGTGCTGCAGGGCTTTGTGCCCAGGAAAAATGGAGAAGTCTGGGAGATAGTCGACGAAAAGGGAAGAGAGATTTTATTCCCGGCAGAGGATGAGTTTATTGTCCATCTTGACCCAGAGGCCAAAAAAGCTGTTATTTCCCCTCCGGGAGGACTTCTGGAACTTTATCTCGGGGAAGATTGAGCCTGAGGCCCAGGTGGCTGCAGGGCAGCAGGCAGGGAGTTTACTTCAATCCAGGAACAAGCGTGCATTTCCATATTATTACCCTTTTCCCGGAATATTTTGATTCCCCCCTGTCCTGCGGGCTTATGGGCAAGGCCCTGGAAAAAGATGTCCTGGAGGTTTCCAGGATCAATCCCCGCGAATTTACCCGGGACAGGCACAGGACCGTGGATGACCGCCCATACGGTGGAGGTCCGGGCATGGTCATGCTCCTGGACCCCCTGGTTCAGGCCCTGAATGCAATGCCTCCAGGCTGCAGAAAGGTCCTTCTGACTCCCAAGGGAAAACCCCTGGATCAGTCTCTGGCCGCAAGCCTGGCCAAAGAGAATGACCTGGCCCTTGTATGCGGGCGCTACGAAGGTATTGACGCCCGCCTGGAAGAGCTTTTTGACCTGGACCTCGTGTCAGCAGGAGATTTTGTCTTAAACGGAGGAGAGGCGGCAGCCCTTTGCCTCATGGAGTCTGTGGCCAGGTTTCTGCCGGGTTTTCTGGGCAAGCAGGAATCAGCGGGTGAAGAGAGTTTTTCCTCGGGCCTTCTGGAATATCCACATTATACCCGGCCGGAGGAGTACGCCGGGCTTAAGGTGCCAGAGGTCCTTCTCTCCGGGGATCATGGCCGTATAGCTGCATGGCGCTGGCAAAAAGCCCTGGAAAATACTTTCAGGCAGCGCCCCGAGCTTCTAACCACCAGGCCTCTAACTTCTAACGACCTTGATTTTCTCCATGGACTGCAAAAGACCCGCCCCGCGCGCAATCTTTATCTGGCCCTGGTTCATCACCCGGTTAAAAATAAGATGGGCCAGGAGAGCACAACTTCTTTGACAAACTTAGATATTCACGATATAGGACGCGTTTGTGCCACTTATGGGCTTGGAGGATACTACCTGTGCACGCCTCTCAAGGATCAGCAGGTCCTGGCCCGAAGGCTTCTCAGTCACTGGAGGGAAGGTCCAGGAGCACGGGCCAATCCGGATCGGGCCCTGGCACTTGCGGGCGTCAACGTTGTTTCATCGCTTCAGGATGCAGTTGAAAATGTAGAGAGCCTTGCCGGTCGAAGACCCCGCATTGTAGCCACCAGCGCTTCCGGAGCCGGGGATATTGACTGCGGGCAGGTTTTCGAGCGTCTGGAAAAGGAGCCGGTTTTGATGGTGCTGGGCACAGGATACGGGCTTTCGGACAGGGTTGTTCAGGAAGCGGACAACCTGCTTACCCCTTTGCGGCTTCTTGGTGGATATAATCATCTCTCTGTACGTTCCGCTGCCTCAACCATAGTGGACCGCATTCTGGGGGATTTTGCCTGACCCGTTGTTATCAACTGCCACGGTTTACAGGGCTTAAAGAGGCTGCCCAGGATTCAAATTTAAAATCAATCAGTTTTTCTTCAGGAGCAAGAACCATGAATATCATGCAGCAGATCCAGCAGGAACAGATGCGTACGGATATCCCCGGCTTCAAGGCCGGAGATACGGTTAAAGTCCACGTTCGTATCATAGAAGGTGAGAAGGAAAGGGTTCAGGTTTTTCAGGGCACCGTGCTCAGGGTTAAGCGCGGAACAACGAACTCCACCTTTCTGGTGCGCAAGATTTCCGATGGAGTGGGAGTGGAGAGGGTTTTTCCCCTGAACTCTCCTTTTATCGAGAAAGTGGAAGTGGTTACCCGGGGCAAGGTCAGACAGGGCCGCATCTACTTCCTGCGCAAGCTCAGGGGCAAGGCTGCCCGTATCAAGGCCAGGACCGACTGGCACAAGGGCAACTGATACCAAACCTAAGTCTATTGCAGCGGATAAAGATGAAATAACCGGCTGGTACTCATCTTTATCCGCCTGGAAACAGGGGTGTGGGTGAAAGCATACGGGCATCCCGCTTTGAATCTTCAGTCGGGCTTCGACCCTGTGCCTCCAGCAGGTCTTGATGAGGCCGGCAGGGGTTGTCTGGCCGGGCCTGTGGTGGCAGCCGTTGTGGTGTTGCCCCTTGATGCGCAAATCGCCCGCCTCACCGACTCCAAAAAGATCACCTCGAAAGTACGTGAATCCCTGATTCCGGAAATTAAATCCACCTGCCTTGCCTGGTCCCTGGGCCTTGCCTGGCCCCGGGAAATCGACCGCATAAATATCCTGCAGGCCACCATGACCGCCATGAAAAGGGCAGTACTGCACCTTGGCCTTACCCCTGGACAGCTACTTGTCGACGGCAACCAGAAAATTCCATTGAATATTCCCCAGAAATGCATTGTCGGTGGCGATATGACCGAGCCCTGTATCTCTGCAGCCTCAATCCTGGCCAAAACTTTCAGAGATATGCTCATGACCAAGCTGGACAGGCGCTATCCGGGATACGGGTTTGGCCAGCACAAGGGCTACGGCACAAGAAAGCACCTGCAGGCCCTCAAAAGCCTTGGGGCTTCGCCCATGCACAGGAAAAGCTTTAAAGGAGTGCTGCCAAGACCGCGGGAGAAAGTGCCTTGTCTGCCCATAACCTGAATCTTGGCCGCTACGGTGAAGAAGTCGCCAGGGATTATCTCACGGAAAATGGGTACAGGATAAAGGAGCGCAACTGGAGAGCACGGGGCGGCGAGCTGGATCTGGTATGCACATGTGGTGACTGTATCGTTTTTGTCGAGGTCAAGACCCGGGCCGAGGAAGGCATGGGGCATCCCTTAGAGAGCCTTGGGTTCAAGCAGCAGAAAAAACTGCTGCGCACGGCCGGGCTTTACCTGAGCAGGCACAATATGTGGTCCAGTCAGAGCCGTTTTGATTTCATCTGTGTAACTGTTGGCCGGGAAGTACAAATTGAGCATATCCAAAACGCCATCGAGTTCAGCTCTGTGGGTCGTGGCCACACCCCTTGGCAACCCTGGTGATCTGTCCCCCAGGGCTGCAGAGGTCCTGTCCGGATGCGATTTTGTTCTGGCTGAAGATACCAGGCGGGCCGGGTTATTGTTCAAAAACCTGGACATTAAAGCCGGTGAGCTTTTGAGCTTTCATGAGCACAATGAAGAAAAGCGCATGCACAGAGTGGCTGACAGAATCCAGGCCGGGGAAAACTGTGCACTCATAAGTGATGCCGGCACTCCTCTCATGGCCGACCCTGGCTACCGCCTGGTGCGCCACTGCCGCGAGTCTGGAATCAGGGTGGTGCCCATACCCGGCCCCTGTTCCTTTGTAGCCGCCCTGACTGCATCCGGGCTTCCCCCCTATCCCTTTGCGTTTTTGGGATTTTTGCCCAGAAAGCCGGCTGAACTGGAGAAGGTTTTTAAAAACTGGCAGGAAATGCCTGCAACCCTGGTTTTCTTTGAGCGCAAAAACAGGGTGCAAAGCACACTGGACAAGGCATACAGGGTGCTTGGCAACAGGGAGTTCTGCCTGGCCAGGGAGCTGACCAAGACATTCGAGGAATTTATCCGGGGCAGGCTGGACAGGATTGAACTGGACCAGGATAGTCTGCGAGGGGAAATAACCGTCATCATCGGCCCGCCTGATCCGGCTGACTTGACAAAAGACGCTGAAAACGTGAAGGATTTGATAACCAGGTATCTGGAGCAGGGGCTTCTGCCCAGAGATGTTGTACGCGAAGTGCGAAAGGAGGCCAAAGGGTGGAGCGGCAAGGATATTTATGCCCTGATGCAGGATATACGTTCAAGATAGCGTGGACAGCACGTTTTTTTCTGTAAAAAAGGCCGGTAACAAACAAACCGGTTCTGGAACAAGATCAGTCTATGGCCCATCTGGACTTTAAAACCCTCAGCAGATGCCTGTTGCGCAGTCAGTTAGTGGGATGCGCCTTCAACACCCGGGGACTGCAGAATATCGGCCTGGCCTATGCCCTGGAACCCGGCCTGCAGAAGATTTATTCCGGTGATCCCCAGGGGCTGCAGAAAGCAAGGCGCAGGCATCTCAAGTTCTACAACACTCACCCCTTCTGGAATCCTTTGCTGGTGGGAATTTTTCTGACACTGGAAAACAAGATTTCCAGGGAGCTTTTCCCACCCGCATCTCTTCCTGGAGTCAAATCCACTCTTGTGTATACCCTGTCAGCCATTGGGGACTCCTTTTTCAGCGGCAGTCTCCTGGTCACCTGGGCCTTGGTGACCATGGTCCTGGTTATGGCCGGGTTTTTCTGGCCGGCCATCATCCTGGGCATAATTTTTTTTCTGGCTCTGCAACTGTTTAAAATGTACATTTTTCACCAGGGATATGTGCAGGGCATAGTGTTTGTGCAGCGGCTAAAGCGCTGGAATCTCATTAACTGGGGTACCAGGCTAAAGGTTGTCAATGCCTTGCTGGTTCTTTGTTTTTGGCTTGTAATCTGGCCGTTTAAGTGGCATATATTAAACTTTATCGGGGTATGTTTTCTGGGACTTATAATGGCCTGGGTGTTCAGAAGGATTCAATGGAGCCGGGAGATTTTTCTGACAGGGGTTCTATTGCTGAGTCTCCTGCTGCCCTGGGATCAGATGGTTAACAATTTCGTATTTTAATCTTTTTCCACCAGTGAATACAATCTGCCGGGGGTATTTTAATGGATATGGCGGAAGAAAACATCTGCGAGACAACAATAAGCCTGCATAACGAGTTTGGTCTTCATGCCCGTCCTGCCGGGAGGATAGCCAAAGCGGCCCAGCAGTTCGAGGCCAGGATAATGATAGGTTTTGACGGGCGGGAAGTGGATGCCAAGAGCATCCTGGACATACTAAGCCTGGCCGCACCCAATGGAAGCGCCCTGCGCATCCATGCCCAGGGTAATGATGCCAGGCATGCAGTGGAACATCTTGAAAATATATTCCGGGAAAAGCTAAGAGAGGACGGATAACTGGACGGGTAACCATTCAGGGGGTCCTCGGTGTTGATTACTGGCACAAGGCCTGGGGACTGTCCCTCGCTGTGTAGGTCTGTGCAGGATCACGGAATTTTGCGCTTGTAATTTTGGCGATTGTGAAGGCAAGGTGTCGCGGGGACTGTCCCCAGGCCGATTCCGGCATCCCCCTGAATGGTTACCTGCCCGTCAGTGGATTCAGGGCCGCGGACTCTCTGAATTCAGGTCAGATTCAGCAGCAAACGGTTTTGCCCACTTTAAACAGACCAGTCTCATGGCATCTAGACACCCTCGGGGAGGCTCTTTGCTAAAGGTGTAATAAATTATGGCCTCAAAGATATTCAAAGGCATTCCGGTTTCAGCAGGACTGGCCATAGGCAGGACCTATTTTCTGAATCGTGAAGCCGGTACATCTATAGTCCGGATCAACATAGTTCCGGAACAGGTCCCTCAGGAGACGGCCAGGCTCAAGCAGGGGTTTAATTCAGCCCTTGAGGAGCTGGAAAGCATCCTCAGGAAGGTTCCCGGGGACCTGAAGGAGCAGGCCGCCATAATTGATTCACACATAATGATATTGCGGGACGAAAAGTTTCAGCAATCGGCCTGCGACTATGTGCACTCCAGGCTGATAAACGCGGAGTGGGCCCTGGACAATGCAGTCAGCGACATAGAAAAGGCCTTCAGCCGGATAGAGGACGAATACATCCGCAGCAGGACACAGGATGTGCGGCTGGTTGCAGGCCGGGTGCGCAGCAAGCTCTACGGTCAGTCCAAAAGTTACGACAGCAAGCCCGAGAGAATGATCCTGCTGGCACATGACCTTTCTCCGGCCGATACCATAGAGCTCAAGCTGGACAAGATTATGGCCTTTGCCACGGCCACCGGCGGCAAGACTTCCCATGCCGGCATAATCGCCCGTTCCCTGCAGATACCCGCCATCGTGGGCGCAGAAGGCCTGGAAGAGATCCAGGACGATCATGTAGTGATTCTGGACGGGTTCAGCGGCAAGATCATCGTTGAGCCGGATGCGGAAGAACTTACCCATTACACCGATCTCAAACAGCGCTTTTCTGAATACTATTCCCAGATCAAGCGCAACTGCTACCTGCCTGCGGAAACCATAGACGGCTACCAGATGCAGGTGCTGGCGAACATAGAGCTCTTTGAAGAAGTGACCTCGGTAATTGACAACGGCGGGGAGGGTATAGGTCTCTATCGTACCGAGTACAGCTTTTTAAACCGCAACAGCTGGCCGTCGGAAGAGGAGCTTTACGAAGAATACCGGGACATGGCTTCCATTGTTTATCCCCAGAAGGTAGTGTTTCGTACTCTGGACCTGGGAGCGGACAAGATATCGCCTCACTTCGGACCCCTGGAAGAGGTCAACCCCGCACTTGGACTGCGGGCCATCAGGTTCTGCCAGCAGAACCTGGGGCTTTTCAAGGCTCAGCTGCGAGCGATTTTAAGGGCCAGCACACTGGGGAATGTTGCAGTTATGTTTCCCATGATTTCCGGACTGCAGGAACTGCGGGAGGTCAAGGAGATATATTTCGACGTCCGGGAGGAGATGCGCAGACAGGGCCAGCCTTTTAACGAAGAGGTCCCCTTCGGGATTATGATCGAGCTTCCCAGCGCGGTTTTTATTGCCGATGTTCTGGCCAGGGAGGTGGACTTTTTCAGCATCGGCACCAATGACCTCATTCAGTATTCACTGGGAATAGACCGCACCAACAGGTATGTATCCTATCTTTATCAGCCCCTGCACCCGGCCATCCTGCGAAGCATCAAGTATGTGGTTGATGCAGGTCACGAGGCAGGGATAGAGGTCAATGTCTGCGGAGAGGTGGCAGCTGATCCCTACTGCATACCAATACTCATGGGCATGCAGCTGGATTCCATAAGCCTCAATCCCCAGGCTATCCCGGGCATCAAGCGCATAATCCGTCAGACCACCATGGATGAGTGCAAGGACCTATTGAAACAGGTGCTCAGCTGCAGCCAGGTTCAGCAAAGCAACCGCCTGGTTCGGGAAAAGATTTTCACCCGCTTTCCAGAGGAGCTCATGTTTTATACTTCACTGATAGAAGAATCCTGAGGGGACGAATGAGTCTGCAAGATCTAAAATTTAAAGTGCTTATAGTATGAAATCAATACTTGGCTGGCTGGGACATCAGACCCTGGGATTTCTCCAGGAACTGGGCCGGATTATGGTGCTTTTTCTCCAGGCCCTGTCCTGGCTGGTAAGACCTCCCTTCAGGATCAGGCTTTTCTTCAAGCAGATGGAGTTCATCGGGGTCAATTCCCTGTTCGTGGTGGCCCTGACTTCCCTTTTTACAGGCATGGTCCTGGCCCTGCAGACTTTTTACGCCTTCAGCATGTTCGGGGCCGAGACCCTGGTGGGGGCTACAGTGGCCCTGTCCATGACCCGGGAGCTGGGTCCGGTGATTACCGGGCTCATGGTAACAGGCAGGGCGGGTTCGGCCATCTGTGCCGAGATTGGGACCATGCGGGTCACTGAACAGGTGGACGCCCTGACGGTCATGGCCATAAATCCGGTACAGTACCTGGTATTGCCAAGAATCGTGGCCGGGGTCATTATGCTGCCTCTTTTGACCATTATCAGCAATACCATGGGAATCCTGGGGGGTTACCTCGTGGGAGTACAGCTTCTGGATATCCACGGGGGCATGTTTTTGAACAAAATCCAGGAGCACGTGACTATGGCCGATGTTTACAACGGGCTTATCAAGGCCTCGGCGTTCGGAGGGATCCTTACCCTGGTGGGATGCTACAAAGGTTTTTACACCCGTGGCGGTGCAGAAGGCGTGGGCAGATCCACCACCCAGGCAGTGGTCATGTCTTCGGTACTGATTCTGGTAAGCGATTATTTTCTGACTGCGCTCATGTTTTAGAGGACAGAGGTCAGTATGCAGCAGGACAGGGACATTATACATATCGAGAGCCTGTACAAGAGCTTCGGGGATTTCCGGGTGCTGGACGGGCTGGATCTCACCCTGGAAAAGGACCGGGTGAATATTATTATAGGCAGAAGCGGTGGTGGCAAAAGTGTGCTCATTAAGCACATTATCGGGCTTTTGAAGCCGGACAGGGGCCGGATCCTGGTGCGCGGGGAAGATATAGTGCCCATGGATGAAGGGGCAATGGCCCGGGTGCGCAGGGATTTCGGCATGCTCTTTCAGGAGGCTGCTCTTTTTGATTCCCTGAATGTGCATGAGAATGTGGCTTTTCCCTTGCATGAACATACCTCCAAAAGTTATAGCGAGATTGACGAGGTGGTGCAGGCCAAACTTGCGGCTGTGGGGCTGCAGGGCATGGATAAAAAAATGCCGGCGGAGCTTTCAGGGGGAATGCGCAAAAGGGTCGGCCTGGCCAGGGCCTTAGCCCTGGAGCCGAAAATCGTTCTCTTTGATGAGCCGACTTCCGGTCTTGATCCGGTTATGGCCGCGGCCATCAATGAACTTATACAGAGGACCAGGCAGGAATTCGGGGCCACCTGCATAGTGATCAGTCACGATATTGACGCCACCATGAAGATAGCCGACAATATATTCATGCTTTATGAGGGCAAGATTATCGCCCGGGGCAGTCCCGAGGAACTAAACGAAAACACTGATCCAGTGGTCAGGCAGTTCATCAGGGGTGAAGCCCGGGGTCCCATCAAGGTCAATTAATTTTCAACCACAAACATGACCTGTGTATTCTGCTGCACCGGTTCATGAATCAGGGGTGTTATGGCCAAGACTGCCAGCGTGGAAATCAAGGTGGGCATTTTTGTCCTCATAGCCATCGTGCTTCTGGGGTATCTGACCACAGTACTTACCAGAGATCGGATAATCACCAGGGACACTTACGAGATCCATGCCTATTTTGATAATGTCACCGGTCTTCGCACCAATTCCCCGGTGGAAATTGCCGGGATCGATGTAGGTACGGTCAAGGACATCACCCTGCATGAGAACAGGGCCAGGGTAACCATGGCCATACGTCCGGACATTGACGTACACGCCGATTCACAGGCAACCATCCGTACCAGGGGGGTTCTGGGAGACAAGTTCGTGGAGGTCAACCCCGGCAGCGCCACCGAGCCCACCCTTGAGGACGGTGGAGTCGTATCCCGCGGGGTGCAGCCCACGGACCTGGACCAGGTCATGGCCCGAATAGGAGATATTGCAGATGATATAAGCGAGGTCTCCAGGAGTGTATCCAATGTATTCGGAGGACCTGAAGGCGAGCAGGATATGCGCGAGTTTTTCGACAACCTGCGCGAAGCAGCGGTGCATATGAACCAGATAGTACAGACCAATGCCCGGGGCATTGAAAAGATCGTGGCCAACCTGCAGGACTTTTCCGGGGATCTGAAAACAATAAGCGAGACCAACAAAGAAGGCATAACTCATATTGTGGACAATTTTTCCCAGGCCTCCAGCCAGCTCAATGTTTCCCTGGAACAACTGGGAGAGATAATGGACACGGCCCAGCACGGAGAGGGGCCTGTGGCCACCCTCCTGGAAGACCGCCAGATGAGCGAGGACATGCGCCGCACTGCTGCATCACTGGAGAGCCTTACCCGCAAGCTGGACGAGGGCGAAGGTACCCTGGGCAAACTCATTAGCGAGGATGACACCGGCAGAAAGATTGATGATGCCCTGGATGGGATCAATGAGTTCCTGGACCGCTATGACCGTTTTCAGACAGTGGTGGATTTTCGCAGCGAATACATGGCCAGCACCGGAGATATGAAATCCTACCTGGACCTGACCCTGCAGCCGGCCGAGGACAGGTTCTACATGCTCTCCCTCATCGATGATCCCAAGGGGCGCACCCGGACCACGGAGACAGTGGAGCGCGAAAGGGTGGATGGCGGACAATGGACGGTAACGGAAACCGAAGAGGAAAAGACCTACAAGGACCGGCTCAAGTTCTCCGCCCAGCTGGCCAAAAGATGGAACGACTTCATCCTGCGCGGGGGGCTTATCGAATCCACCGGGGGATTCGGCATGGATTATTTTCTCTGGGATGAGCGCATCAAGCTCTATACAGATGTTTTTGATCTGGGAGCGGACCGCCCGCATGTTAAATCCGGGGCCAACCTCTATTTTCTGGACAATTTTTACCTCACCGCCGGATTTGACGATTATCTGAGCAAGCACGGGGACAGTTCGTTTTTTGGAGGGCTTGGATTTTACTTTACAGACGAGGATCTGAAGTATCTCATGTCATCGGTGCCTGTACCTGACGGCAATTTTTAAAAACTTATACAGGAGGCTTTGCAAGATGGAAGTTGTACTGTTTAAAAGCGAAGAAAAGAAAAGTACCCAGGAAGTGGCCGCAATCCTGCGCCAGATTGCGGACAAGGTGGAATCCGGTGAAGTGGTGCTGACCCGGGGACAGGAGGAGGTCCGGCTGCAGATACCTCCTAATGTGACTCTGGAACTCAAGGTGGAGGAGGAAACCAAGAGGAGCACCAAGAAATCACTGGAGATCGAGATTGAATGGCCTGAAGGTGAAGAGGGAAAACCCCGGGGAGATGTAAGCATCGGCTGATGACGGCTTTTACTTTTACTCAGAATTCAAGGGCGATCCGCATCCTGGCCAGGGTAAACTGCCAGGAGAAGGATAATAGTCCGGGGCCTGGAAGATGTCTACTTTAAAAGCTTTGATCGTACATCCCGACCGCGAGGTGACCCTCAAGCTGCGCGAATTTTTCGCGGGGGAGAAGAGGATAAAAATCCTGGGCGAGGCTGTCAGTTCCAATGAGGCCTTGGAACTCCTGGAAAGCATATCCTACGATGTGTTTTTCCTGGGGATAGATCTGCCCGACGGAGTCAGCGGCATGGAGCTTACCCAGATGCTGGCTCAAAGAAAGTTCAGGCCGCACATAGTACTCATCGCCCTTGACCAGCAGCACGCCTACAAGGCCTTTGAACTGGGCGTGGCCGACTACCTGATCTGGCCTTTTGAGACAGGCAGACTGGAAAATACAGTGGACAGGCTGCTTCGTTATACCGAAATGCCGCACACGGCCGAAAAAGAGGTTTACGACTCCCAGGGTTCTGAGCGTTCCCGGGATGAGGGAACCGTTCACCTGCCCATGGCCGATGCTGATGAGGATTCTTTTCTCAATGCCCTGCGCCAGGCCTGGGATGTTTCGCCCAGAAAGCAGCTTGAGATTGAAAAACTGCCCATTAACCAGGAAGGAAAGCTTCTTTTGGTACCCTACAATCAGATAGTCTTTGTGGAGGCCTACGAAGACTACAGCTTTGTACATACCTTCAAGGAGAAATTTTTGACCTCCTACCGTCTCAAAAGTCTTGAAGAAAGACTGAACAAGCACGGTTTTTTCCGGGTGCACAGAAAGTACCTGGTGAACCTGGAGATGGTCACGGAGATAGCCTCCATGCCCGGCAGCAATTTCATGCTCAGAACCGCCGGTAAAACGAAAATCGAGCTGCCCATCAGCCGAAGGAGAATCAACGACCTGAAGCAGATTCTGGGACTCTAACTGCCTCACCGTTCAACGTGACCTATCAGCCTTTAGTCGATAATCTATGTCGATTTTTCTTGTATGATATAAACATGCACCGGAACTTGCGGCGTAAGCAGTTGCATATCAGCCGCAAACCGCCTGATGAACCGGTTGTCTGGAGGTCCGGGAAAAAACTCCAGAACGTTTTTTAATGATTACTATTCGGACTGAGTTTAAAGGAGGAGTGTTATGGAAGACAAAGGAGCCCTTGACTCTTTGCTGCAAGAGGAGAGGATTTTTCGGCCGTTGCCCCAGATGGTAATCGATGCCAACATCAATCCGCAGGAATATTCGGCGGTGATGAAACAGTGCCAGGAAAACTACCTGGACTACTGGGAAGATGCAGCCAAGGAGATGGACTGGTTCAAGAAATGGGACAAGGTCCTGGATGATTCCGAGGCCCCGTTCTACAAGTGGTTTACCGGTGCCAAGTGCAACATTGTTTACAATGCCCTGGACAGGCACATCAATACGGCCAACAAGAACAAGCTGGCCTTGATCTGGGAGGGCGAGCCCGGGGATACCAAGAAGTTCACCTATTATGAGCTCTACCGGGCTGTAAACCGCTTTGCCAACGCCCTGCGGTCCCTGGGCATCAAGAAGGGCGACCGGGTGGTGCTCTACATGCCGCCATTGCCGGAGACTATGATTTCCATCCTGGCGGTGGCCAAGATTGGAGCGGTGCACAGCATGGTCTTTGCCGGCTTTTCCGCCAAGGCCCTGCGCGAGCGCATTCAGGACGCCGAGGCCAAGCTGGTCATTACTGCCGACGGATTTTACCGCAACGGCCGGCCGGCCAATGTCAAGAACCTGGTGGACAAGGCCCTGGTGGGCGGCTGCGAAACCGTGGATACCGTGGTGGTAGTTCACCGGGCAGGCGTGGAAGTGGAAATGACCGAGATGCGCGATATCTGGTATGAAGACCTGGTGCGCCAGGAAAGCCCGGTATCCGAAACCGAGGTCATGGACTCCGAGGACATGCTCTTTTTGCTTTACAGTTCCGGGACAACGGGCAGGCCCAAGGGGATCGTGCATACCCACGGCGGGTATATGGTAGGGGTGCACCGTACCCTGAACTGGATTTTCGACATCAAGCCCACGGATATTTTCTGGTGCACTGCGGACATGGGCTGGATCACCGGTCACAGCTACGTGGTATACGGTCCGCTTATGGCCGGTACCACCACCATGCTCTTTGAGGGACACCCCCTGTATCCCCAGGCGGACCGGCTTTGGCAGATGGTGGCCCGCTACGGTGTAACCATTTTTTACACCGCGCCCACCCTGATACGCATGCTTATGCGTTTCGGCAGCCAGTATCCCAAGCAGCACGATCTATCCACCCTGAGGCTTCTGGGAAGCGTAGGCGAGCCCATCAATCCTGAAGCCTGGATGTGGTACTACAACAATATAGGCCGGGCCGAATGTCCCATTATTGACACCTGGTGGCAGACTGAGACCGGTTCGGTTATGATCAGCCCCTTTCCCATAACTCTGCTCAAACCCGGGTCCTGCAGTAAACCCCTGCCGGGCATCGAGGCTGACGTGGTGGACGAGGAGGGCAATCCAGTGCCTCCGGGCAAGGGTGGCCAGCTCATCATCAAGAAGCCCTGGCCCTCCATGCTGCGGACCCTGTACAAGGACCCGGAGCGCTACAAAAAGACCTACTGGGAAAAGATCCCCGGAGTTTACCTGGCCGGGGACGTGGCCCGCAAGGACGAGGACGGCTACTTCTGGATCCAGGGCCGCTCCGACGACGTCATCAGTATCGCCGGGCACAGGGTGGGTTCCGCTGAAATCGAAAGCGCCCTGGTGGCTCACAAGGCCGTGTCCGAGGCTGCAGTCATCGGCGTGCCGGACAAGATCAAGGGCGAAGTGGCCAAGGCCTTTGTCACTCTTAGTGCTGAATACACAGTTGACGATCCGGATGAACTCATCAAGACTCTCAAGTCCCATGTAAGATCCGAGCTTGGACCTGTTGCGGTAATCAAGGGTATTGAGTTCAGGGACACCCTGCCCAAGACCCGCAGCGGCAAGATCATGCGCCGGGTGCTCAAGGCTCAGGAACTGGGCGAGGACGTGGGAGATACCTCCACACTGGAAGATTGATCCCAAGAGGCCTCTGATATTGGAGGTCAAAAAACAGTTGACTTGAGGGCGAAATTCGTTTTTTTTCGGTTTCGCCCTCAAGTTTTTTATGTCTTGTTTTCCGGGCATCCAACTGAAACAGGGGTGTAGCTTGGAGTTTTACGATCTGATATTTTATCTGTCCATGCTGGCCGGACTGCTCATGGCCTTCAGCCTGGGAGCAAATGACCTGGCCAATACCATGGCTACTGCAGTAGGTTCCAAGGCTTTGACCGTGCGTCAGGCGGTGATGATCGCCGCCCCCCTGACTTTTGTCGGGGCTGTATTTCTGGGAGCCCATGTCACGGCAACTATAACCAGGGGAGTGGTCAATCCAGAACATATAGCCGATCCCAAGCTGATGGTCCTGGGTATGTTTTCCGCCCTGCTGGCGGCTGCCTTATGGGTGTTCATCGCCAGCGTGGCTTCTCTGCCGGTATCCACAACCCACTCCATTGTGGGCAGCGTCCTGGGTTTTGGAATTGTGGCCGGCGGTCCGGAGGTTGTGAACTGGGCGATTCTACTGGTGGTGGTTCTTTCCTGGCTCATTTCGCCGATTTTTGCAGGTGCCCTGGCGTATCTGATATTTACTCATATCAGAAAGTTTATTTTTTATCAGAAGCATTATTTAGAGCAGGCCAGAATCTGGGCCCCCCGATGGATCGGGTTGACCGTTTTGATCCTGGGCTTTTCATTTGTTTTCAAAACTCCGCTGTATGATGCTATAGATATGGGCGTGCCGTTTGCCGTGTTTTTGATTGTGGCTCTGGCGTGCCTGGCCTGGGCTTTTTTCAGATATTTGATTAATAAAATCACCAGGCACATGGAGCAAAATGTGGAGAATGTAGAGGGCATTTTCCGCAAGCTGCAGATCATGACTTCGTCCTATGTTTCTCTTTCTCTTGGAGCCAATGATGTTGCCAACGCAGTAGGCCCGGTGGCTGTAATTTATATCATTGTCCGGCAGCAGGAGCTTGTGGAGCAGGCTGATATCCCAATCTTTCTGCTGGTAATGGGGGGGCTTGGCATAGCCCTTGGCATAGCCCTTCTTGGGGCCAGGGTCATCCGGACGGTGGGAACGCGAATAACCACCCTGACCCATACCCGGGGATTTTCTGTTAATTACGGCTCTGCTACAGCTGTCCTGGTGGCCTCCATGCTGGGAATGCCGGTTTCCACCACCCATGCCTGCGTTGGGGGAGTTACAGGAGTCGGCCTGGCCCGGGGATTCAGCGCCATCGACCTGACTGTGCTTTTGCGTATCGTGGCTTACTGGGTGTTGACGGTGCCTATAGCCGCTCTGACCTGCATTGTTATTTTCCAGACATTGCGCTGGACTTTTGTCTTATAGATTTAATCGACTCCAAATGCGAGGTGCCCCATGAGAATGAATTTTTTCGGACTTTTGTCCAACAAATCCCCCATGGAAGGATTGCATGATCACTATGAAAAAATCCATGAATCCATCGAGGTTATAAACGAAGCACTGGAGTGCTATATCGGCGGGGGGGACAAATGCCCGGAATTTATATCCCTGCAGAGCCGCATAAATGAACTGGAGAGCCAGGCGGACAAGATTATCCGGCATATACGCAATCACCTGCCGCGAGGTCTTTTTATGACCGTGGATAAGATCCAGTTTCTCAATTACACCAGCGTGCAGGACAATATCCTGGATGCCGCCCAGGAAGCCCTGAACTGGCTGGGCATGCGCGAGGTGAATATCCCGGAGGAGTTTCAGCGAGATCTCTTGTTTTTACAGGGTGATGTGGTCAAGACCCTGGCCATGGTGGGGCCGGCCCTTAGGGAGACTACAGCCTTAGTGCACATGGAAAGCATGAACCGCGAAGAACTCAAGGAAAGCCTGCGCAAGATCAGGGAACAAAAGGACAAGGTCTTCAGGAACAAGAACGAGATTACCCGGAAAGTCTTCAATTCAGATCTGGAATTCAAGGATATCTACCAGCTGATTCACTACGTGGACAAGCTGTACCTCATGGCCTTCAACAGCAGCAAGTGCGCCGAAATACTGCGGACCATGATCGCCAGGTAGGAAGCAGGGAAGACAAATGTTCACATCGAAGGCATGATGTCGGTATTTTCATGCTTTATGGTCAAAGAAAACAGGCATCGCTGCAAAATGATATCATCATTTATCCTGCAGTCAGTCTTCCAGGAAATAATCCACGCTGGTCACCACTCTGACCCGCTTGATTTCCGGGGTGAAATCGTCCCGGTCGTTGATGGTGAACAGTCCCTGGCTCGCCCTTCTAATGGCTCCAACACTGCTTTCTGAATCCCGGGCGAACTGCCTGGCTGCGCTTCGGGCATCGCGTGTAGCCTCGGCTATCATTTCCGGCTTGATTTCCGCCAGATCAGTGAATTCAAACCTGGGCTGAAACTCGTAAGAGTGCACCAGGACCACCCCCTCTGAAAGGAGTTCTCCTGCGGCGGACATGGCTTCCTTGACCGCTTTTGCATCCCCTGTGCGCACGGTTATTACACTCTGGGCGGTAAACCTGTTGGCCGGCAAGTGCTGAGGAGAAGCACCAAAGGCGTGCTGGTCGTTTATCCTGGGGGATGAGATGGATGCCTCGGCCTCCCCAAGGCCCTGCCTGTCTAAGAAAGCCATGACTTTATCAGCGGAAGTGTCCAGCTCTTCCTGAATTTTCTGCAAGTCGTTTCCCGCCGCGCTGAAGGAGATGGGCCAGTAGGCCAGGTCTGCAGGCACTTCCCTCTCAGCAAATCCGCGTACGCTTACGTATCTGTCGTAGGA